>JACQWB010000278.1 GCA_016209385.1 Candidatus Rokuibacteriota bacterium | reverse complement strand
GGTTGGGCATCCGCGGTGGCTCGCGTTCCTCAAGCCTCTTCTCTCCGGCATCTACACCGCGGACAACATGGACTACGTGCTGCGCGACTCCTACATGTGCGGCGTGGCCGTGGGGCCCATCGACATCGAGCGCGTCATCTACTACTCCTTCTTCACCGAGGAGGGCCTGACGCTGGACCGGAGCGGCACCCAGGCCCTCATCATGTTCCTCACCGCCCGGTTCTACATGGACACCAACGTCTACTACCACCGGACCACCCGGGGGATCGACCTGCATCTCAGAGAGATCTTCCGCGACACGATGCGGATCGTCTTCCCCTGGGACCTCAGGAAAGAGCTCCACCCCTACCTCCACCTGACCGAGTGGACGCTCCTGGAGGAGGTCGGACGCTAGCACGATTCTGACGACGCAGAGCGAAAGGCCTTGGGCCAGGAGTGGCGGCAGATCTTGGACCGCCGGCTCACGAAGACTGTGCCGGCTCTCCACCCGCGACAGATAGGGACCGACGGCGAAGGGGCCTCGGCGGAGCCAACGCGCTGCGGCTCACCAAGTTCGGCGCCTGATCAGGCCGGCCCTCTCCACGGAGCCGTGGAGTCCCATCGCCGTGTAAAACTTCCACGTGCGGTGTAAACCTTACATGCGCATCTGCGAAGAAAACTCCGAGCTCTATTTGGGACTCAGTCAAGGGCTCCAGGCAAAACAAAAAACCGGCGAGTTAGACGGGAACAGTCGACTGTCGCCTCTGGCACGAAGGTTGCCCTCACTAGTTTGCTTCCGCAGGGCCTTAGAGCTCCGGTTATGTGTCCTATACTCTCGCTCCTCTACAGCCTCTCGTGGACCCACCCCCGAGGGGCCCAGACGTTTGCTGACAGGTGCGGCGTGTCCTATCCGAGCCCCCAGGCCCGGGCGTTGCTCTACTCGAAACAGGCCGAGCCGGTCCGTCGCGGCGCCGCGTTTCTCACCCCTCTGGACGGCGAGCGGTGGATTGCCTTTTAGGTCGTGGGTCGCAACCCGGAAACCCGGGGCTCTACGTCTGTCCCGACTGCAAGACCCCCCTGGAAGAGGCGTACTGCGCGGCATGTCGCGTGGCCTACCCCGTGGCCGAAGGCATCCCGATCTTTTTGTCCCACGACCCCCGGTTCGCCTCCGCGAGGAGGGTCTCAGGGGCCTACGACTCGCTCTACTGCCGGCATCCACACCCCTGGAGGCGGGAGGGACGGGACTACGGCTTCTTCGGGTTCTTCGCGTCCCTGCTCGCGCGGTTCCCGGCCAACCGGTTCCTCGAACTCGGATGCGGCGAAGGCGACCTGCTGGCCGCGGTGACGGCGGGCGACAAATACGCGGTGGACCTCTCGCGGGTAGCCCTCGAGCTGACCAGGACGAAGACAGACGCGCACCTGAGCGTCGCCCTGGCCGAGCGACTTCCGTTTCCCGGTGAGTATTTCGATCTGGTGGCTGGCGTGGGGGTCATGGAGCATTTCCTGGATGTCCACGAGGCCATGCGGGAGATCTGGCGGGTGTTGAGGCCAGGAGGGCACTACGTCGCCCTGACCCACGTGACCCTGACCTTGGGGGAGCGCCTCGTCGGAAAACTTACGGAGTACGTGATGCCGAGGCCAAGGCCGGTGACGGCCCTTCGCTGGCTGATCGGGCGCTGGCAGGGCGCGGCACGGCCGGAGTTGGTGGAGCAGCCGATCCAGAATCGATACACCACCCGGGACGGGGCGCGATACTTTCGTGCGAGCGGGTTCCGCCTGCTGGACGTGATCCACACGCGAAGGTATCCGGGACTCCCCCTGTCGGGCCCGTGGGTGGTGATCTACATCGCGCGGAAATGACCGGGCACGACCTCGCACGTGGCGCGGCGCAGGCGTCGCCCTACAGTTTCCGCCGGCTCTCCCCGGTGGAGTTGCCCCGCCTCAATGAGTTCCACAACCGGTGTCGGGGGACGAGTCGTTCCGTGGAGGAGGCCGAGTGGCTCTATGAGCGGAACCCGTACGGCGAGACCATCATCCTTGCCGCCTTCGACCGGGACAGCGAGCTGGTAGGGATCAGACCCGCCGTCGCGTGGCGATTCTTTCGGATGGGGGAGGAGCGGCCGGCGTACCAGTTTGTCGACGCCGCGGTGGCACCCGAGCATCGGGGGCGGGGGGTCTTCCGCCATCTCGTGACGATGGTCTGCGCCCTGGCCGAGGAAGCGGAGGCCAGTCTCTTCTCCTTCCCTAACGAATCCTCCCTCTCGATCTACCTGGGAGTCCCGGCCCTCCACTGCCTCGGCCCCTGCGAGGTGCAGGCGAAAATCCTGTCGTGGTCGAGATACATGCGCTATCGGCTCACCCGCGACGCAGAGGACGCGGGGCACGGTGCCGTGGCGGCGGAGACCGCTCAGTTGGCGACAGGCCTGAGGGAGCGCGACGTGTCTCTGGAGCCCATCCGGGCCTTCGAGTCCGATTTCGAGGAGATCCATCACGACCTGGGCCGACGGGTGGCGAGCTTCACGCTGCGCCGGAGGGAGTTTCTGAACTGGCGCTACTTCGGGCGACCGCACACCCGGTACCACGTGGCGCTGATCCGCCAATCCGGCCGAACGCGAGGATACCTGGTCGTAAGGGTGCGGGACGCGATTGCCCATCTCGTCGACGTCTTCCTGGCGCCGGACTGGGAGGTCGCGCTGGCCGCCTCGCGGCTGGTGACGCGGTGGGCCGGGGCAATGGGCGCCATCGCCATCTACTTCACCGCGTCGCCGGGGAATTTCTTTCACCACGCCTTCCGCAGGGGTCGGCTGGTGCTGAAGAGGCGCTCTCAGCCGGTGGTGATCGATACGTCGACTCTGAACTCCCTGGCCTCGCGGCTCCGCCGCCGGGCAGGTCCAGGCGACTTCTACTTCGTCATGGGGGATAACGACGTTCTCTAGGCCAACGGGAGCGGGCCGGCCCCCCGACGCCGAAGGCGTGGGGAGCGGCCCCTCCGAGGCTCTCTAGCGTCGGGGCAGAGACCGATCGGGAGCCGGTGGTTAGCGCCTGCCGAAGGGGGAGCCTCCGGCAGCGAGCTGAGCCGCGCCGCTGCCCGCTCCGGCCAGGAGCTGGGCGAGCTCCTCGGGCATCGTGGTGCGGCTCATGGCCTCCTCGCGGGTGATGAGGCCCTTCTGCACCAGCTGGACCAGCGCCTGGTTCATCGTCTGCATCCCGTACTTGGCTCCGGCCTGGATCGCAGAGTAGATCTGGTGGATTTTTTCCTCGCGGATCAGGTTCCGGATGGCCGGGGTCATGACCATGATCTCCAGGGCGAGTACCCGTCCCCGGCCGTCGGCGCGCGGGAGCAGCGTCTGGGAGAGGACACCTTCGAGGACCAGCGAGAGCTGGGCGCGCACCTGGGCCTGCTGGTGGGGCGGGAAGACGTCGATGATCCGGTTTAGCGTCTGGGCGCAGGAGTTGGTGTGGAGCGTTGCGAAGGTCAGGTGCCCGGTCTCGGCGATGGTCAGGGCCGCCTGGATCGTCTCCAGGTCGCGCATCTCGCCGATCAGCACCACGTCAGGGTCCTGGCGGAGGATGAACTTGAGCGCGTTCTTGAAGGAGTGGGTGTCGGCCGCGATCTCCCGCTGGTTCACGACCGACCTCTTGTGCTTGTGGAGGAACTCGATCGGGTCTTCGATCGTCACGACGTGCTCGGCCCGCTCGTTGTTGATCTTGTCCACCACGGCGGCCAGCGTGGTGGACTTCCCCGAGCCCGTGGGTCCCGTCACCAGCACGAGGCCCTTGGGCCGCTCCGCCAACCGCTCGACGATGGCGGGAAGGCCCAGCGCCTCGAAGGAGCGGATCTTGGACGGGATCACGCGGATCGCCGCGGCCACGGCCCCGCGCTGGCGGTAGACATTGGCCCGGAAGTGGGCCAACCCTTGGATGCCGAAAGAGAGGTCCAGCTCGTTCTCTTCCTCGAACCTCTGCTTCTGCTCCTCGCTGAGCACGCTGTAGGCCAGCCGCTGGGTGTCCTGAGGCGTGAGGACTTCGAATTCGGTCAGCGGTCTCAGCTTGCCGTGTAACCGGATCTGCGGGTACGTGCCTGTGGTGATATGGAGGTCCGAGGCTCCGCGCTCGACTGCGACGGTCAGGAGGTCGTGCATTGTCGCGGCCATTGCTCACCGTCCCTTTGGTCGTCTCCCTCGCGACGCGATGCGAATGCTCCCACGCCTTATTTTTGTCGGGGATGCCCTGGAAGATCCAGTGAGGGAACGCCGGAGAAAGACTAGCGAAAACCCCTGCGGTCCGGGTCCGGAAAACACCCGAGGCCGGCCGGGGGCTCAGGAAACAGGGAGGACGCCCGCGAGATGTCGGGCAAGAGGAGCCGTGGGCCGCCCTACGCCAGGCGCGGGATCACCCGCTCGGCGAAGAGGCGCATGGAGCGCAGGACCCGCTCGTGCGGGATGTGCCCGCCCATGTTCATCCACGCCGAGAGCGTCGTGAAGCCGATGGCCTCCCGCAGGGCGAGGAGCTTGTCGGCCACGGCCTCGGGCGTGCCGTAGACCACGAGCTGGTCGAGGACCTCGTCGTAGGCGAGCGCCTCAAGCCGCCGGGCGCGCACCAGGCGCGCCTCCGCCGTCTGGCCGCTCTCGCTGGGCTGCTGGAGCGCGCGGGCGACCGAGCGGACGAAGTGCAGCGTGCTCGCCTCGGGCTCCTGGCGCGCGGCGGCGGCCGTCTCCGCCACGTAGACGGGGACGCTCAGGCCGATGTCTCCGTCGCCCGGGTGGGCGCCCGCGCGCCAGCCTTCCCCATAACCGCCGACGAAGCGGGAGACGTCCGCGATGGTGCTGGTCCGCACGGCCACGAAGATCGGCAGGCCCATGCGCCCGACCAGCCCGTAGGTCTCCTCCGTGGTCGCCGCCATTCGGATCGGCGGGTGGGGCTTCTGGTAGGGCTTGGGCATCACGCACACGTCGTGGAACGTGAAGTACTTGCCCGCGTGCGAGAACCGCTCCTGCGTCCACGCCTTGATCAGGATCTCCAGCGTCTCGGTGAAGCGGTCACGGCTCTCGCCGTAGGGGACGTTGAAGCCCGCATAGTGGCCGGGCAGGCCGCTCCGGCCCACGCCGAAATCGAGCCGGCCCTTGGAGAGGTGATCGACGGTCGCCACGTCCTCCGCCAGGCGCAGCGGCTGGCTCAGCGGCAGGACCTGGACGGCGATGCCGAGGCGGATGCGCGTGGTCCGGCTGGCGAGGGCCGCGGCGACCACCAGCGGCGACGACAGCACCGAGCGGTCCTTCTGGAAGTGGAGCTCGCCGAGCCAGACGGCGTCGAAGCCGAGCGCCTCCGCCGCCACCATCTGCGCCATCGCCTCGTCGAAGGCGGTTGCCTCGCTCGTCCGTGCCGGGCACTCGAACTCGGTGAACAGGCCGAAGCGCATGGGATCAAGGCCCTCTTCGAGTCTGCCGCCCGGCGACCGGGACTCGCAGCGTGTTGCGTCAACGCACGGGCAGAATACGGCGCGGACGAATCACCTGTCAAGGCGCCGCTGACGCTACCCCGGAGGCTGTATCGATCTTTGGACATTGACGGGGCGCAGCCCCTCGCCCACAATCCGCGCACCGTCGGTCGCGTGCGCTGTGTATGCCGACGCTGACGGGTCTGTGTGCTGGTGGCGCTCGGGCGTCGGGTCAGTGGGAGGCGGGTATGGGGAGCGGGAAACGGTTTCGGTTGGCGCGGTTGATCCATCAGAAGTCCGGAAGGGCGGTGCTCGTTGCCCTCGACCACGGGGTGACCGGAGGCCCGATCCCCGGGCTCGAGGTGCCGTGGAAGATCCTGCGGGCTGTGGCCGACGGGGGAGCTCAAGGGGTGATCGTCCATCGAGGCGTCGCCATCAGCGAGAGCGAGGGCCTCGAGGCCACGCTCCCCTGGATTCTCCAGCTTTCGGGCTCTACGGCCCTGAGTCTCGACCCTGATCACAAGGTGCTCGTCGCATCCGTGGAGGAAGCGGTTCGCCTCGGGGCTGATGCGGTCTCGGTCCACGTGAACCTCGGCGTGCCCCGCGACGGGGAGATGCTGCGGGACCTCGGGGAGGTGGCGGGACGGTGCCAGCAGTGGGGGATGCCACTCCTCGCGATGACGTACGTGCGTTGGGCCCGGGCCCAGCCCGGCTCGCCAGCCTCCGCGATCAAGCACGCGGCCCGTCTGGCGGCAGAGCTGGGGGCTGACCTCGTCAAGGTGAGCTACCCGGGCAGCCGCGAGGCGATGCTCGAGGTCGTTCACGGATGCTTCGTCCCGGTCCTGATCGCCGGAGGGGAGCGTGACCGGTCGGATCGGCGCGTGCTGGAGATGGTTGAGTCCGCGGTGGCCTGCGGGGCAGCGGGGGTCTGCATCGGCCGGAACGTCTTTCAGCATCCGGCGCCCCATCTCTTCCTCCGGGCGCTCGCCAAGATCGTTCACGATGGCGTGTCGGTCGAGGCCGCCATCGACCTGGCCAGCGAGTCGCCGGCTCTCGTCCACGCTCACGGCTGAGGGGCACGGCCGTGTCGTATCTGGAGCGGAGACTCCGCGGGCCGCGACCGGAGCTGGTCGAGCGGTATTTGCGGGAAGGCGAAAATCTGGTGGACCGGTGGTCCGGGGAGCGGCTGGCCGGTTACCAGCGTGAGGCCCTCTCCCGGATCCTGGTTCACGCGTGGCAGCGCAACCGGTTCTACCGGCGGAAGTTCGTCGCGGCGGGTGTCGATCCCACGTCCCTGGTCCTGCCCGAAGAGCTGCCGCGCGTGCCCCTGACCGGCAGGGAGGAGATCCGCGGGAAGCCCTGGGTGCTCCTCGCCGTTCCCCTGCATCAGGTCTCCCAGATTCATGTCTCCACGGGGACCACAGGCGGCGAGGAGATCTACATCCCCCACACCTGGGAGGATCTTCATGTCTTCAACCTGGGACCTGCCATGCGGCGGCTGGTCCCGGTGGGGATCGACGACGTGGTCGTCAATGCCCTCCCGTACGAGATGAGCTCGGCCGGTCTCGCCTTCCACCGGACGTTCCAGAAGGGTTGCGGCGCGCTGGTGGTGCCCACGGGCAAGGGCGGCTACTACTCGACGCCGGAGCGGACCCTCCGGGCGGCGGTCGATCTGGGCGCGACGATTCTGATCACCACCCCCTCCTATGCCGTACTCCTGGCCGAGGCCGCCGAGCGGGAGAAGATCGCCCTCGCCGAGATCCCTCTCCGGTTCCTCTGGTTGACCGGGGAGGGCTGCTCGCCCGCCTTCCGCGAGCGGGTCGAGGCACTCTGGGGCCACCCCGCGTATTTCTTCTACGGCTCCCTCGAAGCCGGGCCCATCGGCATCGAGTGCCCGGCGCGGAGCGGATACCACGTGGCCGCGGGGCACGTCTATGTCGAGATCGTCGACCCGGCGACGGCGACGCCTCTCGCGTCCGGAGAGGTGGGCGAGATCGTCGTCACGGAGCTGACGCGGCTGGCCTCGCCGGTGATCCGCTACCGGACCGGCGACCTCGGCTTCGTCGACGACCTCCCGTGTGGGTGCGGCGTCGCGCTCTGGAAGCTCCACCTCCGCGGCCGCGCGGGCGACCAGATTCAGGTCGGCGGCGCGGCCTACTCGCCGTACTACCTCGAGGAGCTCCTGATGCGAATTCCCGAGGCCGGCAACTGGTACGAGCTCCTGCCGAAGCCCGATCGCCTCTGCGTCAGGATCGAACCTGCGGCCGGCGTCCCGCCGACGGAGACCGTCCGGCGGGCCATTGAAAGCCAGCTCGAATACGCGATCGGGGTCGCCGTCGAGGTCCGGTTCGTTGCCGAGCTTCCCCGGAGCGGGGGAAAGACCGTGCGGGTGATCCACGAAGAGCCGTGCCCGAACCTCGGCTGATCGCGGAGGGTGCCATGTCCTTTCTGCTCGAGAAGTCTCTGGCCTCAGCGTCGCGGCTCCATCAGGTCGCGACCCATGCCTACTATCGGAATCCGTTCTACCGGGAAAAGTTCATGAAGGCGGGCGTGACTCCCGACCAGATTCACCGTCCTGAGGACCTGTCGTTGCTCCCGTTCACGGACCGGGAGGAACTGGAAGGAGATCCCTGGATCCTCCTGTCGGTCCCCAAGGACCAGCTCGCCCAGGCCCATCTCTCAACCGGGACCAGCGGCAGGCTGCCGCTCTACGTGTTCTTCAACTGGGAGGATCTGTACGTTCGCGGGCTCATGCCGCTCCTGTCCGAGGCGCCCGCGGCGCGGCTCCTGGGAATCGCCCAAGGGGAGATCGTGTTCAACGCCCTTCCGTACGAGGTGAGCGTGACCGGCCTGGCGATCCATCGGGCTCTCCAGGATGGGATCGGCGCGTGCGTGGTGCCGGTGGGGAAAGGCGGGTTCTACGCCGATCCTGCCAAGACGCTGAAGCTGATGCGCGCCCTCGGGGGCGATCACCTGTTCACGACCCCGTCCTACGCCCTGCACCTGGCAGAGCTCGCCGGGGGCTCGGGGATCAGCATCCCGGGGGAGATCAGGTTGAGATCCCTCTGGCTCATCGGCGAGCCGTGCTCTCGGGCGCTGCGGCGTCGCATCGAGGATCTCTGGGGGTGTCCTGCCTTCCTCTACTACGGATCGCTGGAGTGCGGGCCCGTCGGCCTTGAGTGTTCGATGCGGGACGGCTATCACGTGGCCTCCAACTTCGTCCACGTCGAAGTCGTTCCAGGCGCGGATGTGCCGGACGCCGACGCGGACCCTCCCGTGGGCGAGGTCGTCGTCACCGTGCTGTGGCGGCAGGCTTCCCCGCTCTTGCGGTTTCGGACGGGGGATCTGGGGTGCTGGGAGCCGTCAGCCTGTCGCTGCGGGATCCCGGGCCCGCGGCTGCGCCTCCGCGGGCGCGCGGAGGACGTGGTCGCAGCCGTCGAGCCGCCCCGCTTCGCCCTGGACATCGAGGAGGTGCTGCTGGCTCTCCCGGGGGTGAGCCCCTGGTACCGGCTCAAACCCGAGGCCGGCTCGGTGCGCGTGCTGCTGCCCGGGCCACCGATCGAGGATCGAGGGTCGCTCAGCGAGTCGATCCGGGCCGAGCTCCACCGACGCTTCGGCCTCGCCTGTTCCGTGGAGTTCGTCCCGGACCTCGGGTACTCCGGGGGGAAGCTCCTCAGGGTGATCGGGGAGCAATCGGGAGGCGGGCCGTGATCGTTGACGGCCACGCTCACGTGACCGAGGACGGCTACGGTTCACCGGAGCTGCTGGCCGCCCAGATGGCGCAAGCGAACATCGATCGGGCCGTCCTGGTGCCGGGGGGCATGATCGACGTGAGGAAGATGACCCGCTACCTCACCGGCGCGGAGCCGATCCACGCGACGGCGATTCCGAACCAGCTCGTCGAGCGCCTGATCCGGCAGAGGCCGGAAAAATTCTTGGGGTTCTACTGCGTCAACCCCCACGAGGGCGACACCGCTGTGGCGGAGTTCGAGCTGGCCGTCCGGCGGGGATTCCGCGGTCTCAAGCTCGCCCCCCTCGTGCACCGCTTCTCCCTCACGTCGAGGACGGTTCTCGACCTGGCCGCTGCGTGCGGGGCGCTCGGCGTTCCCCTCTACACCCACGTCGTCTACCATCCCGGAGCGTGCACCGAGAAGATGGGACTGCTGGCGGGGCAGTTCTCCGGCACCGTCTTCATCCTCGGTCACATGGGGTTCGGCCCCGCCGACATGGACGCGATCGAGCTGGCGGCCCGGCACGACAACCTCTTTCTGGAGACGTCTGGTGGATCCTACCTGATCCTCAAGGCGGCCCTGGAACGGCTGGGCCCCGGGAAGCTGATCTTCGGCTCCGAGTTCCCGCTCCACCACCCGCAGGTCGAGCTGGAGAAGCTCGATCTGCTGCTCCGCGGCCCGGCGTTCGAGCAGGTGACCTCGACGAACATGCTGGCGCTCGTGGCCTGAAGCGGGCGAAGGGGTGCCGATGCAAGCGCTGAGGGTTCCGGAGGTGTGGCTCGATTTGACCGGCCTGCCGGCTGTCGAGCCGCAGGCGCTGGCGACGGCGCTCCACTCCCCCGTCACCGCGCTTCTCATGCGCCCGCCCCAGGCGGCCTCCGTGGACATTCCCGCGCGCGTGCGCCGCGGCTGGCTGGTCTCCGACGCGGGAGAGCTGGCCGAGGTCGCGGGCCGGGGCGAGGTCGTCCTGTGCCGCTCGCGCGACCTCGCGGAGCAGGCCAGGAGCCGCGGGAACCCGGTCGGAGTCGTGTGTCGGGTCAGCGATGACGGGACCCTGGAGGAAGCCTGCCAGCTCCTCGAGCAGGTCGACTACCTCTTCGTCGCGCTCGAGGAGCAGACCAACATCCCCCTGGAGCTGATCCTGGCGCGCGCCCAGTCCACGCGGGCGCGGGTGATCAAGACCGTGGAGACCGCCGAGGAGGCGCTGGTGGCCCTCGGGGTGCTCGAGCACGGCTGTCACGGGATCCTCCTGGCGCCCGGTGATCCCGCGACCGTGGCCGGGATCGCTCATGAGCTGAGCGCGCGGCCCACCCATCGTCTGGAGCTGGTGGAGATGCAGGTCGTCCGGCTCCAGTACGCGGGGATGGGACACCGCGCCTGCGTCGATACCACGACCCTGATGGCGGAGGACGAGGGGATGGTCGTGGGCTCCACCTCCGGTGGGGGCATCCTGGTCTGCTCGGAGGTTCACCCGCTCCCCTACATGAATACGCGACCGTTCCGCGTGAACGCCGGAGCGATCCACTCCTACCTCTGGGGACCGCGGGAGATGGCCGAGTATCTGACTGACCTGAGAGCCGGCTCGGAGGTGCTCGCGGTGCGCACCTCGGGGGAGGCGAGGACAGTCGGGGTCGGGCGGGTGAAGATCGAGATCCGCCCGCTGCTGAGGATCGAGGCGGTGGGCGGCGCCGCCGTCGTGAATCTCTTCGCCCAGGATGACTGGCATGTGCGGATCTTCGGCGCTGACGGGGCACCCCGCGGCGTGACGACGCTGAGGCAGGGGGAGAGGGTCCTCGGCTATGTCTGCGAGCCGGGAAGGCACGTCGGGATCAAGGTGACCGAGACGATCGTCGAGCAGTGAGGGCGACGGCCGTGCGGGGAATCGGGGTCTTCCTGCTGGTGCTTTCGGTCATGCTCGGCGCTGATGAACCGTCGGCGGACCTTCCGGACGAGGCCCGCCGGTTGCTCGAGGCCGGCGAGTCGGCCTTTGACGCCGAGGCGCTGGGGAGGGCCCGAAGCCTATTCGATCAGCTTGCCCGCTCGGGGGTCCCGTCTCCCTCCGTTCCCTACTACCAGGCCAGGGTCGCCCTCGCCCTGGTCGGCATCCACGCGTGGCGCAAGGAAACGGACAGGGCCCTCGGCGAGATCGACCAGGCCATCGCTTCGGCCAGGACTGCCATCCAGCAGCTCCCTCAACACTCCGACGCTCACCGGATCCTCGGTGAGGCCTACGGGCGGCTTATCAGCCTCAAGGGCGGGATGACCGGGGTGCTGTACGGTCGGCGATCCTACAACGAGCTCGCCCTGGCCCTGAAGCTCGATCCCGACAACCCGCGCGCCGCCCTGGCCATGGGGATCTGGAAGCTCCGGACCCCGAAGCTCTTCGGGGGAGATCCCGACGAGGCGGTCCGGCATTTCCAGAAGGCGATCCAGCTCGAGGCCGCGAGCGTTCAGGCCCGGGTCTGGCTCGGGATCGCGCTGAGAGAGCGGGGGCAGCGGGCGGAAGCCCGTGAGGTTCTCGAGCGAGCCGTGGCACTCCAGCCACAAAACGTCTGGGCTCGGAGCGAGCTGGACCGGCTTCGCTGATGCCTGTCGCGCGGCGGGTGGCGTGGTGGGTTCTAACGCTCCCCGAGCACACGCGCATTGCCTGGCGCAACGTGTTGAGGAACAAGCGACGGACAGCCATCACCGTCTCCGCGATCGCCTCCGGCTCCGTCGCCCTGATCACGTTCGGCGGATACATGGATTACGCGTTCTGGGGGCTTCGGGAGACGACCATCCGGAACCACCTGGGTCACCTGCAGATCGCCAGGACGGGGCACGCCGAGAAGCGCCTCTCCCACCCGATGTCCGTCCTCCTCGAAGGATCGCAAGCCGAGGCGGTGGAGCGGATCCTCCTCGGATGGTCCGAGGTCGAAGGGGTGTCCCGGCGTCTCGAGATCAGCGGGCTCATCGGGAACGGGGAGACCACGCTGCCGTTCGTGGGGCGGGGGATGGAACCGGAGAAGGAGGGTGCGGCCCTGTCCTTCCTGACCATCGCGAGCGGCGCGCCCCTGGCAACCTCTGCAGCCCGCGAGATCCTGGTCGCCAAGGGCCTCGCGGCGGCCCTCGACGTGAAGGCCGCCGACAGGGTAATCCTGCTCACGACGACCCTGGGGGGCACGATCAACGGGATGGATGTCACGGTGGCCGGCACCTTCGAGACCGGTGCCGAGGACTTTGACCAGCGGGCGATCCTTCTGCCGCTCCCGATGGCCCAGCGGCTCGTCCAGAGCGACCGGGTGGACAGGGTCGTCGTGCTGTTGACGGACACCGACTTGACGGATCCCGTCGCCCGGCGCCTGAGCGACGAGATCGAGCGGGGCGGGTGGCCCCTGGAGGTCCGGCGCTGGACCGAGCTGGCCAGCTTCTACCATCGCGTGGTCCGGGTCTACGAAGGGATGTACCGGTTCGTCCGAGTCGTCATCGCCCTCATCGTCGTCTTGAGCATCCTGAACACGATGCTGATGGCGATCTTCGAGCGGACGCGGGAGATCGGGACGCTCATGGCGCTCGGAGTCGGCCGTCCCGTCGTGGCGGAGCTCTTCCTCCTCGAGGGGCTGCTCGTCGGCCTGGTCGGGGCAGCGCTCGGCACCGTGGCCGGCGTCGGCACCTGCCATCTGATGAACGCCCTCGGCGGGATCGCCATGGCGCCGCCGCCCGGGGCCTCCAGAGGCTACGTCGTGTTTCTCAACGTCGTTCCCCGCGTGCTGCTCCTCACCTTTGCCTCGTCGGTGCTGACCGCGCTCGTTTCCAGCCTCTACCCCGCGCTGCGGGCCTCGCGGATGCGCGTGGCGGCGGCCCTTCGCTACACCTGAGGCGCGATGCCGCACGTCGCGGTCCGGGACATCGTCAAAACCTACCGGCTGGGCCGCACGCTCGTCCCCGCGCTCAGGGGGATCTCGCTGGAGGTGGGCCGGGGTGAGTTCGCGGCCGTCGTCGGCCCCTCGGGGAGCGGGAAATCGACGCTCCTCCACCTGATCGGAGGCCTCGACCGGCCCGATTCTGGCGAGATCACCGTGGACGGGCAGCGCCTCGCCACCCTGTCTCCGCACGGGCTGGCGCGCTTTCGGGCGGGGACGGTCGGCTTCGTCTTTCAGTTCTTCAGCCTGCTCCCGGTGCTGACGGCGTACGAGAACGTCGAGTACCCGCTGCTCTTCCAGGCGGTCGCGCGCGCGACGCGGCGACGCCGGGTCGAGGAGGCTCTGGAGCGCGTGGGGTTGGCGGCTCACGCCCGTCACCGCCCGGACCAGCTCTCCGGTGGCCAGCAGCAGCGGGTGGCGATCGCGCGCGCCTTGGTCACCAGCGCCCGGCTGATCCTGGCCGATGAGCCGACCGCCAACCTGGACTCTCGAACGGGCGAGGCCATCATCGATCTCCTGGAGGAGGCTCGACGAGACCGGGGCACGACGTTCGTCATGGCGACCCACGATCCGGGTCTTGTCAGGCGCGCCGGCCGGGTCGTGCGCGTGCAGGATGGACGGGTTCTCGGGCCGTGAAGCGTTCCGTCGGCTGGGCCCGGGTCCTGGGTGGCGTTGTCGCCGCGCTGGTCTGCCCGGCCGGCCTTGACCCCGCGGCCGCCCTGACCGCGGCCGAGATCGTCAGGCAGGCGGACCGGATCAGGGCCCCCGGGCCGTCGTTCTCCTTCGAGCTGGCCATTGTCACTCCAACCGGGACCGAGCAGGAGCCCAACGCGCGACTGGCGGCGTCCGTGAAGCTGCCGGACAAGAGCCTGGCCAGGTTTGTGTTCCCGCCGGCTGACCGCGGGAAGATCCTTCTGATGGTGGGCCCCAACCTCTGGGTGTACCTCCCGGCCACCGACCGGCCGCTCAGGATCTCGCCCCAGCAGCGCCTCCTCGGCGATGTCTCCCACGCCGACGTGATGCGGGTGAACTTCGGGGGCGACTACGTCCCGGCCCTCGACGGTGACGATCAGGTCGAGGGACGCGCCTGCCACGTCCTGGAGCTGCGCGGGGTGGTGGAAGGGGCCACCTACCACCGGATCCGCTACTGGGTCGAGCGCGAGACGTTTCTCCCGGTGAAGGCCGAGTTTTATGCCATCACGGGCCTTCTCCTGAAAACCGCCCGCTACACGCGGTATCGGGAGGTGCTTGGCGCTCTCCGACCGACGGAGGTTCAGATCCGCGACGCGGTGCGGGCTGACGCGCTCTCGCGGATGATCTACTCCAAGCTGCGGCTGGAATCGCTGAGGGACGAGATCTTCCACCCCACCTACCTCAAATTCCTCCGCTGAATGTGTTCTGTGCCGTTGGCGTGGTTCTCGCACTCCTCCTGTGGGCGCCCGCCGCGCTGGCCCTCGACTGGTCGTGGGGGGGCACCCTCAGGCTCGATGGCGCATACCAGGCTTCCAACGAGCGCAGCCTGCTGAACCCCGGCGGCCGGCTCTTCGATGTTGCTTCCGGGATCGGCCAGGGTGTCCTCGATCTCAGGCTCGACGCGGGTCCGCATCCGGCGCTCGACTTCGCGCTCGTAAACCGGGCCATCGGGACGATCACCGAACACGGCGACGGCGTGGACAACATTCTGGAGGATGCCTACGTGGTCTACCGGATGTCTCCCCATCTCCTGATCGAGGTCGGAAAGGAACGGGTTCGGGAGGGAGTCGGGTATGCCTGGAATCCGGTTGACTTCTTTCGGACCCGTGCGGCGGCCGCGCTCAGCCAGGATCCCAAGGAGCAGCGGGACCACCGCCGCGGCCACTACCTCGTCAGGGCAGAGGCGAGGGCGGGACGGCGCGGCCTGGCGGTCGTCTACGCTCCCGAGCTGGACGGCCTCGATACCGAGGGGGTCTCGAATACCGTGGAGCAGTTCTGGGCCCGCGGGAGCGACCTCGTTGCCGGCACTGACGTCGCGCTCTATCTCTACCGGGGCCGCGAATGGCAGGGCGGGGTCTCGCTCGCGCGGGTCTTCGGGGACGCGCTGGAGCTTCACTTCGAGGGGATCCTCCGACGCATGCGATCGAGAGAGCTGCCAGCCTTCGTTGCCCCGAGCGGCCGGCCCGGAGCCGTGCCTGTGCCGCTCTGGCAAGAGCGGCGGCTCCACCGGCTGGTCGGCGAAACCCTCCTCGGCGCCCAGTACACCTTTCCGAGCGGCGTGAACCTGATCGCGGAGTACTTCTACAACGGTGACGGGCTGACCGGGCGGGAGCGGGAGACCGTCTTCGACGGGCTCAGCCTGGCCCGGAGCTTTCAGGACGGCGGGAACGCGCGTGTCTCCGGCCCGCCCGATCTCCCGCGGATCTTCCTGTTGCGTGCGAATCAGCTCCTGACGCCGGGCGAGAGCGGCCAGCACTATGCCTTCGTCAGGGCGAGCGGGTCTCTGCCGCCGGGCAGCGAGCTCGCGCTGTCGGGGTTTCTCCTCCTGAACCTTCAGGACGGGAGCGGAACGCTGAGCGGCGAGGCGCGCTACCGGCTGGCGCGTGACCTGGAAGGGGTACTCACCCTCGACTTCTTCTACGGCTCGCCGCGGAGCGAGTTCGGCAGCCTCCCGCTCGGGAGCGTCGTCCGCGCGTCGCTCCGGTATTCGTTTTAGCCCAGATTATCCATGAAGCTCGAGATTGATCCCGGGCGCCAGCGGGTCCTGCCGCCGCGGACAGCCCCACGGTGCTCGCTCCCGCCAAGCACGAGCTTGCACACTGCTTCTGGCGACACCTCGTAGCACGGCGGTGTTTACGCGGTGCGCTGCGCGCCGTGGGGCGCCCCGTCCGCGGCGTCACCCGCTGGCTCCCGCCGCCGAAGCAGCCGCTTGCTCCCGACAATCACGACCCGGTGAGGCCGATCTCACTCGACGCCCACTCGACGCCCAGAGGAACTTTTGCCTCCTGACCTCGTTCCCGACGTCATCCCTGTAAACTAGCTCCCCGGTATGCAGGTCGTATTCAGGGATTTAGGCGCTCCGCTCCCGTGCGACATGCCTCGTGAGCACATCGTTGATGAGGGACTGGTAGCCCAACCCTCGCCGCTTGGCCTCCCGCCGCACGGCGTCGAGGACCTGGGGATCGATCCGAATGGCGATCAGTCGCCTGGCCTCAGCCCCCAAGGGGGGCCGCCCCACGCGGCGCATCGCTCGGAGCTGGGCGGGGGAAGTCTCCGGGATGTCGGAGAAGTCAATCCCGGGACGCCGCCGCATAGGCCGCCCGCTCTTTCCGGCTCGCCCGGCGCGCGCTGATGATGCGGATACTTTCGCCATCGTCTCGCCTCCTAACGGTATAGGCCACGATGAGCACGGGGCCCGTCGCCGCGCGGCCCAGTCGCAGGAATCGTGACTCCTTCTCGGAGTGACGCAGATCTGGGCCGTCCAGGGCATCCGGATCGCCGAACACGGTCGCCGCCTCTTCAAACGAGACCCCGTGCTTGGTGCGGTTGACCGCGGCCTTCCGCGCGTCCCACTCCAACATACTTCAGTATATACGAAACTCGAGTGGAGGGCCCTCTAAGTAGTTAGCTGAGCGCGTGAGACAGACAGGATGACCGCTTTATGACCGCTTTCCCAGGCCGGCGGCGCTACCTGCGTAGCCACCGCCGCCCCATCAGGTCATAGACGAGCCGCCGGTGGCCGATGGCCCACACGCTCACAGACCGGGTCTTGTCGTCGATCGTGTAGATGATGCGATAATCCCCGACCGGATCTTCCAGAGGCCGATCAGGGACTTTCGGAGCCGCTCGCCGTACTTCTCGGGGGCCGTCTTGAGCCTCTCCTCAATCGCCCGCTCGATCCGGTCCTGGACGTTCGCCGGGATATCGGGGATGTCGTCCTCAAGAACCTCGTCGAAGTAATTGACCTCGTAGCGGGCCATCAGCGGGCCCGGGCCTTCCTCCTGCGTCGAACCTCCCTCCACAACGCTTCGTGCGGAATGAACTTCCCGCCCCGGCGCATCCGGCCCCGGACGAGTGTCTCGAAGGCTTCGTCCTCCTCGATCTCAAGGGCGTGGTGGATCAGGTCGCGAGCCTTCTGCGACATGGAGACCCCATCGCGATCGGCCACCGTCGCCAGCGTCTCATATAGGGGGGCTTCTAGAGCCACAGGAACCCGTTTGGTCGTGGGCTTCGTTGGCATCTTGGCTGCCTCCTGCCTTTCTGCGTAAGCGCGCACATCTGTATAAGATTGTAGCGAAAGTGATTCACCGTAACAAAGGGTCGCCTCACCCTGGCCTCGCGCCATGCCCAAGCGGAGCCCGGCCGGCGCGGGTACAATGAGCCTGTCGCGCGTGCTCGCTGAGAGCGGCGCGGGGAGGCTGGCTTCGGCGCCGATACTATGCCTGCCAACCTGACCCCCGAGTACAAGGCCGCGGAGGCCGCGTTCCGTAAGGCACGCGACCCGAAGGAACGGCTCGAGTGGCTCCGGGAGATGCTTCGCGTGATCCCCAAGCACAAGGGGACGGACCATCTCCAGGGCGACCTCAAGCGGCGGATCAAGGAGCTGTCCGAGGAGCTCGAGCGGCCCAAGAAGGGCGGGGCCCGGGGCGGCCCGGCGCTGGTGATCGGCCCCGAGGGCGCGGCGCAGATCGCGTTGCTCGGCCCGCCGAACGCGGGCAAGTCGTCGCTGCATACGCGGCTCACGGGCTCCGGGGCCCAGGCCGCGGCGTATCCGTTCACGACCAAGTATCCCGGGCCGGGGATGATGCCCCACGAGGACATCTGTTTCCAGCTCGTGGACCTTCCAGCCGTCTCGCCCGAGCACCCGCTCCCGTGGCTGGCGAGCACGCTCGGGACGGCGGACGCGGCTCTCCTGGTCGTGGACCTCGCCGACTCGGCGTGCGTGGAGCAGGTCGAGGCGGTGCACGCCGTCCTGCGCGAGCGGCGAGTGACGCTCACCGAGCGCTGGGAGGCGGCCAACGAGTCCGCCGGAGCAGGAGCCGAGGGCGACGAGGATCCCTTCGCCCTCCGGCTTCCCGCGCTGCTCCTTGTCAACAAGGTGGACCGCATTGCCGACGTGGAGGCCGAGCTCCGGGCGTTCCTAGAGCTCTCCGGGCTTCGCTATCCTGCCCTGGCCGTGTCGGCGACCACCGGGCGGGGCCTGGGCGCGATCGGCCCCTGGCTCTTCAGCCACCTGGGTATTGTGCGCGTCTACACCAAGGCGCCAGGCCGCTCGCCTGCTCGGGACCGGCCGTTCACCCTGCGCCGCGGTCAGACCGTGGAAGACGTGGCGCGGCTCGTGCACAAGGAGCTCGCGCGCTCGCTCAAGTACGCCCGCGTCTGGGGCAACGCCGGGTTTGACGGACAACAGGTTGGGCGCGAGCACCCGGTAGCGGACGGGGATGTGGTCGAGCTTCACGCGTGACACCGGCGCCGCGACGGACAACGGAGCTTGCAAGAGTCGCGATATTTGGAGTGGGACTACCCGATCGAGGAGATCGAGGGGCGATTCCCCGACCGCCTTACCGGCACGCTCTACCGGAACGGCCCGGCTCAGAATGACGTAGGCGGCCAGCCCTTCGGCCACTGGTTCGACGGCGACGGCATGCTGAGCGCCGTCATGTAGCGGGCCATCAGCGGGCCCTGGCCTTCCTCCTGCGTCGAACCTCCCTCCAGAACTCGACGCCTTCGGAGATCTCCCCGCTCTCGACACTTGGCCGCTCGGAGAGATCAATGTACAGCGGTCTAAAGCCAACATTTTCCATGGTCACTTGCGTCGCTGATCGTGTGGTGCAGTCGCCGTCACGCTTTTCATGACGCTATTGCCCGAGGTGTCGGTGCACTGGACGATTATGGTGTATACGCGCCCGCCCCCCTTGCCCGAGCGCTCCGCCCTCAAGTTCACCGTTAGGGCCCCGGTCACCTCCCAGTCCGGCGAGGTGTCGCCGTCCCCCAGACCAGCGTCGGGCTCACTGCTACTGACCGAGATGATCTGACAGGTCGGTGCTGCATCGCAGACATCCGACACCGATACGGATACGGCGATAGGCACCATCCTGTGGTTGGGGGGCCAGAGGACATTAGGGTTGGCGGTCACAGTGCCGATGCTCGGCGGCGTCGTGTCGACTACCGTCACGGCGACTGTGTCGGCGTCTGTCCCGCCATGGCCGTCATCGACCGTGAGTGTGATGACATGTATCCCCAGAGGCAAGGTGACCGTTGGGGTAGGGCCGCCGACTGTGCCAAATGAGCCGGTCCAGGTAAACGTCAGCCTGTCGCCATCCGCATCGCTTGAACCCGTCCCGTCCAAGGTCTCCGTTGCCAGGCAGCCGACGCCTGCCGAGACCACTTGGTCCGCGCCAGCATTGGCGACGGGAGGATGGTTGGCGGCCTGAAAGGCGACGAATACGGAGAACTCGGTGATGCCGTTGAAGGTGGCGGTCGTGCCGCCCGCATCGACCGTGCCGACGACGAGCGTGGCGCTCAGGGAGCTGGGGGGAGCGAACTTGAACAGGCGCAGCGGGGTCGCGGCTGGAAGGGAAAAGGCCAGCGGCAGCACAATCGTCGCGCCCGGGGCTGGCAGCGGGCTTGGGTTGGGATCGAGGGTGAAGTCCACGAAGCGGCTGGCCGGTCCGAGGAACCCAGGGGGGGCCGAGACATCGGGGTCGGGAATCACGTCGATGAAGACACCGACCTCCATCGGCAACACATCCGGGCCCACACGAAACACGGGTGGAGGACCGGGTGGCATGGGGACGAGTGAATCCACGATCTCGCCGCCCAGCGGACCGACCTTGCCGTCCAAATCCTTGGCCAAAATCTTGGCCACAAAGGCTTCGTGGGCGATATTCGGATGGATGAAAAAAGAAGTATCCATAGCAAAGCTGGGATCGGCCGACCCGGCACCGACCCCAGGAAAGTCCGCCGAGGCTGTCGCCCCCGCCACGTAGACGTGGCCCGTGGGAGCCAGGGCGAGGGCAAAAGCCGCATCAGCGCTACTTCCTCCCAGGAAGGTGGCAGCCAGGACGGCACTGAGATTGAGATCTAGCTTGGCGACAAAGGCATCCTCTGAGTCAGCAAAGGGATCGATTGATCCCTGACTGATCCCGGGAAACACCGATGAGTTTGTCCTACCCGCCACATAGACGCGGCCTATGGGATCCAGGGCAAGGGCAAGAACCGCATCACTTCCACTTCCTCCCAGGAAGGTGGCGGCCAGGATGGCACTGAGATTGACATCCAGCTTGGCGATAAAGCCTTCGAAAGCTTCGGGCCCAAGGAGGGCGGGGCCCCCGGGGCACACTAAAGGGGGCGGGCAGGGGCTCGGGGGCAGGGGGAGATCCGAGGAGGGATCGGCCGATCCGGGCCCGACCCCGGGAAAGTCCCACGAGGATGTCGCCCCCGCCACGTAGACCTGGCCATTGCCATCCAGAGCGAGGGCGAAAGCGGTATCGCTTCCAAATCCTCCCAGCGAATTACCCGAACTGCTTCCTCCCAGGAAGGTGGCGGCCAGGATGGTCTTGAGATCGGCATCCAGCTTGACGACAAAGGCTTCGCTGAGACCAGCAAAGGTGGAATCGGCCGACCCCGAACCGACCCCAGGAAAGTCGGCCGAGGCTGTCGTCCCCGCTACGTAGACATGGCCCTTGCCATCCAGAGCGAGGGCCGACGCAAAGTCGAAACCAAACTCTCCGTCGAGATTACTTCCTCCCAGGAAGGTGGCCCGGACTGCCCCGAGATCGGCGTCAAGTTTGGCGACAAAGGCCTCATTAGGACCAGCAAAGGTGGGATCGGCCGACCCGGCACCCACTCCGGGAAAATCCGCTGAGGTTGTCCCCCCCGCCACGTACACCTTCCCTGTGCCATCCAATACGAGGGCCGAAACACCTTCGTCTCCACTTCCTCCCAGGAAGGTGGCAGCCAAGATGGCACTGAGATCGGCATTCAGCTTGACGACAAAGGCTTCGGTTAAACCAGCAAACGTGTTATCGGCCGACTCTCGACTGACGCCGGGAAAGTTTGCGGAGGATGTCGTCCCCGCCACGTAGACGCCGCCCATGCCATCGAGGGCCAGGGTAGCATGTGGAGGATGAGCAGTGGGCTCCACGTTAGAAAGAGGGGCTATCCCCAGATAACCCACGCTTCCTTCCAGGAAGGTGGCGGCCAGGATCTCACTCAGCTCGGCATCCAGCTTGACGACAAAGGCTCCGGCCAAACCAGCAAAGGCGGAATCCGCCGACCCTGGACCGACGCCTGGAAAGTTTGCGGAGGACGTCTTCCCCGCCACGTAGACCTGGCCTGTGCTATCCAGGGCGAGCGCAAAGGCGGCATCCCCTCCACCTTCCATCTCTATCTCACCACTACTTACACTTCCTCCCAGGAAGGTGGCGGTGATGAGAGGATCGATCACCAGCGTTCTGCTCCGGTCATACGCCCCCAGCCGAAAGCCGTAGGCCTCGCCCTCCACCACATATGCCACGTCGACCCACTCCCGCCCCCCGGCCACTTCTTGATAGGCCACGGGCTTACTGAATCGCATCGCGCCCGGCGCGGTCCTCACCTCCAACTCCCCCTGCGCCGTCACCGCGACCGCTTGCCCCCCCACCAGCTTGACCCGAATCTGCCCTGGGTCCGCGCCAGGGTTGACATAGAACAGCTTCTCCACGGTGTTCCCCGAGGCGCGCAGCTTGACCTCCACCCCGGCATACACCTCGCCGAGACTCACCATGTCGTAGGTGGGCAGGTGGCGCTGCCACTTGGCCGGCTCGTTGCCCCAAAAGATGTTCACCTTGGTCCGGGTCTTGCCCTCGCCCGTTACCTCCCTCACCGTTCCTCCGACCAGCTTCTCGGTGAGCGCCACCGCATGGCCTCGCTTCTCCCCCTGTCGCTTCGGGAGCGCGTACACCAGCTCCCCCGCCGTGGTCACGAAGAGGGTGCCGGCAGCGGTCGGTGTGTAGAACTTGACCTCCTCAGCCGCCTGACCCTGATTGGCGATGAAGGGCAGCTGCAGCGTCGGCAGCCGCTGGCGGACAGCTTCCTTGGTGACCAGCGCCGGCAGGGGAGTCGGCGTCGAAAGGCCCGGCATGCTCTCCTGCTGGGTGGCTGGCACTACCCTGTCCGCTCCCTTGCCCGTCAGGGTGCTCCAATAACCGACCAGCCCCAGCAAGGCTGCTCCCGAGACCACGAGCCACACATAGGTTTTCATCGCTTCGTCCTCCCCGCGGTCTTTGAGTCCATTGTCCAGGACGGTGGCTGTTTCACGTCGGAGTCATCTCTTCGCCGGGCATCGGTCCTCCTTTGGAGAACTGTCACCCACTTCCGTGTCTCACGGCAAGGGTTCACTTCACCCCCCTACTCCCAAAAACCGGTGACAGCGGTGACAGGTGGTGACGGAGCCGGCAGGTCCTCTTCGCCGCTAGCCGATGGGCAGCCGCGGCTCGAGGAGGCCGATCGCCCAGTCGCACCAGCGGATCGTGTCCTCCTCGTAGGCGATCCCGCGCTTGAGCGTGAGGTAGCCGCCGAGCAGCGGCTCGGCCACGCCGGCCTCCGAGATCCAGCCCGCCTCCTTGAGCCGCGACTCGATCGTCCGGTACGTGGCAAGGCGCTCTTCATGGAGGTGGCGGTGCTCTCTGAGACGGGCGACGGCCCGCTCGGGGGGGAGCCTTCCGAACGAGGACACCTTGACGAGGAACTCGTCGCGGACCGGGCTCAGCGGCGACGGGGTGTCGAGCCAGGCGTCGAGGGCCGCGCGGCCGGTCTGGGTGATCGAGTAGACCTTCCGCGTTGGCCTGCCGACCTGAGGAACGTCGCGCTTCTCGACGAGCCCTTCGCCCTCGAGCTGCCGCAGCTCGCCGTAGATCTGCTGGAATTTCGCCTGCCAGAAGTAGCCGACGGACCCGTCGAAGAGCTTCTTCAGGTCATAGCCGGTCCGGGGGCTGTCCACCAGGAGCCCTAAGACCGCGAGTTTCAACGACATCTTAAGACTATCTTATTAAAGATTTTTAGGTCTCAGTATAAAAACACAAATATTTGAGTATGGTGAGGGTGCAGGATCGGCGAACATTTCTTAAGCGTCGCGGCGATCGCCACGGCTCTTGCGGCTCGTCCGCTCGCTGTGCTCTCGCTCCGCCACCACGTGCCGTTCGGCTTTCACGGGACCTTCACCCGGAACACGTTCGGCCTCTAGCAGGGTGCTGAAGGAGGATCGAGCCATGACCCGTCGCGTCGCTAATCTGATCATCTGGGGAGTGCTGATGGTTCTGCTCCTGATCGGGCTGGTCGGCCCGCCAATCCCCAATGCAGCGCCCAAGGACCGGATGTCGGCTGGCTGGCTATCCGCTGGGTTGTTCAGCGCGGGGGTCCTGTCGGCCGGCCTCTTCTCAGCGGGGGTCTTCTCCGCCGGCCTCTTCTCCGTCGGGGTCTTCTCGGTCGGTGTGTTCTCCCTGGGAATCTTCTCCTTCGGGACGTTCGCCGTCGGCGTGTGGGCCGCGGGGCAGTTCGTGAGCCGCTGGGCTCAGGTGAAGGGATAGCGCAGTTCCGGGAAAGCGCATCGTCCTTCCGCGAATGCCTTCCGGATCCCCTCGGTAGGCTTCAACGCCGGCCAGGTCCGGCGTGCCTCCCTCGGGGCAACTCCTTGCCCCATTAGTAAAAATTATTTCTTGACTTTACCGATCGACAAATGTGAGTATTTCGGACACACCCTTTGCGGGGGAAGCATGACCGAGACAGTCCAGGTTTCTGCGACTCACCTGGTTTCTCCCCACGGCGGGAGGCTTGTTGATCGGGTCCTCCGTGGGGAGGCCCTGGAGGAGGCCCGCCGGCGGGCCTCCTCCCTCAAGCCAATTGCCCTCAACGCCCGGACGATGTCGGACCTGGAACTGCTGGCCGTCGGCGCCTACAGCCCGCTCGAGGGGTTCATGGGCCAGGCCGACTACCGGAGCGTCCTCGGTGAGATGCGCCTGGCCAACGGGCTACCCTGGACGCTCCCCATTACTCTGGCGGTTCGACGTCTAACCGCCGACGCCGTGAAGGAAGGGGAGGACGTCGCTCTCGTGGCCCCCTGGGAGGAGCTGCTCGGCATCCTCCACGTGGAAGAGCGCTTCCCCTACGACTGGCATGAAGAGACCCGCCTCGTGTACGGCAGCGAGGACCCGGGCCACCCCGGAGTCGAGTATCAGACCACCCGCGGAAACGTGCTTCTCGCCGGACCAGTGGACCTGATCGCCCGCCCGCCCCTGAAGGGCTTTGAGCCCTACCGCCTGGACCCGGCGGGGACGCGGGCCCGGTTCCGTGAGTTTGGCTGGCGAACCGTCGTGGCATTCCAGAGCCAGCACCCGGTCCACCGCGCCCACGAGTACATCCAGAAGTGCGCGCTCGAGCCCCTGGACGGCCTCCTCATCCACCCCCTGGTGGGGAAGTCGAAGCTCGACGAGATTCCCTCGGAGGTCCGCGTCCGCTGCTACCAGGTCCTCGTGGAGCAGTACTTCCCCAGGGACCGGGTCGTCCTCGCGGTGTTTCCCGGCGCCATGCGCTACGCCGGTCCCCGGGAGACGCTCTTCCACGCCCTCGTCCGGAAGAACTACGGCTGCACCCACTACGTCGTGGGGCGCGAGTACACGGGCATCGAGACCGCGTTGTCCCGCGTGTCGGTGGACGACCTCTTCCGGGAGTTCGCCCCCGGGGAGCTGGGGATCGTCCCCCTCTTCTTCGACGAGACCTTCTACTGCCGCCGGTGCGAGACCCTCACGTCCCCGAAGACCTGCCCTCACGGCCCGTCGAACCGGGTGGCCTTGAGCGGGACGCTGGTGCGCGAGCTTCTGGGCCGGGGCGAGCCGTTGCCCGTGGAGCTTGCGCGCCCGGAGGTCGCAGAGATCCTGCGAGACTGGGTGCGCGGGGCCGAGGTCACGGCCGCCCCGGCAGAGCCCGTCAAAGAGGCTCCGGTAAAAGAGACGAAGGCGCAAAGGGTCGAGCGCCTCAAGCGCGAGCTGAACCCCTGGGAGCATTTCGACGAGATCGTCCGGTTTGCTCGCGAGGGGTATCAATCGATCCCGGCAGCGTGGCTCAACACGTATTTCCGCGCGTGGGGGGTCTACACCCAGGGTGACGGCCTCGGCGCGATCGGCGGCAAGGGCGGCGAGGGGAAGGCGGTGCCCTACTTCATGGTGCGGATCCGCATCCCGAACGGCTTCCTCCTCTCTCACCAGCTCCGCAGCATCGCCGACCTCGCCGAGAAGCATGCGCGCGCGGTCGGAGACCTCACCGTCCGCCAGAATGTCCAGCTCCACTGGGTCCCGATCGAGGCGATCCCGGAGATCTTCCAGAGCCTCTGGCGGTGCGGCATCACCACCATGGGGGCCTGCGGCGACGTCACGCGCAACATCACCGGCTGCCCGCTGGCCGGCGTGGACGCCGACGAGATCGTGGACGCTTCCCCGCTGAACCACGCGGCGACCCGGATGCTGAACGGCAACCCCGAGTTCTCCAACCTCCCGCGCAAGTACAAGGTCTCCATCACCGGCTGCCGGGTCTGGTGCTCCTACCCCGAGATCAACGACATCGGCATGACCGCCATCACGCATCCTGAGACGGGCGAGATCGGCTTCTCGGTCAGGGTCGGCGGGGGGCTCTCGACGACCCCGCACCTGGGCCTGCGTCTGAACGTCTTCGTCCACTGGAACGAGGTCCTCCCCGTCGTCAAAGGCATCACCCAGATCTTCAGCGACAGCGATGTCCTGCGGCAGGACCGCGAGAAGGCGCGGCTCAAGTTTCTCTTTCTCACTCACGGCTGGACCGTGGAGCGCTTTCAGGAGGAGCTGGAGCGGCGGATCGGCTTTCGCCTGGACCCCGCCGTTCCCGAGGAACCGCCGGACGACGTCTACCGCGACCATGTGGGGATCCACCCTCAGAAGCAAGACGGCTACGTCTATGCAGGCATCGCTGTCCTCCGGGGCCGAATGACCGCGGGCGAGATGAGGCTCGTGGCCGACCTGGCCGACCGCTACGGGACCGGCGAGCTGCGCACAACCGCCATGCAGAACCTGCTGATCCTCAACGTGCGCCCGCAAAACACGGAAGCCCTGGCGAAAGAGGTCGAGACGGCCGGGTTGAGGCTTCGCGCCTCCCCGTTCTGGCGGGGCACCATCGCCTGCACCGGCACCGAGTTCTGCAAGCTTGCACTGACGGAGACCAAGGGGTTCGCCCGCTGGTTGGTGGAGGAGCTGGAAACACGCATGCCGCGCTTCGAGCAGCACGTCAAGATCCACGTCACCGGCTGCCCCAACAGCTGCGGCCAGCACTGGATCGCCGACATCGGGATCGAGGGGAAGAAGACGAAGGTCGAAGGGACGATGGCGGACGCCTACTACTTCTGCGTGGGCGGGGCCGTGGGAAAGCACCAGGCCAAGGCCCGTCCGGTGGGCTACCGCGTTTCCGCGACCGAGGTGCCCGAAGCCATCGAGCGGCTCCTGAGGAGATACCTCGCCGATCGCAGCAACGGAGAGAACTTCCGCCAGTTCTGCTCCCGCCATACGGATGAGCAGCTGCGCGGGCTCCTCGCGGGTGGGGAGGTCGCCGCCGTGGCCCGGGACGCCTCGCCGGGCCGGCCGCCCCACGGCGTGGACGGGTAGCTAACCCGGAAGGGGGCGCCACCCTCCTTGCGGAACCTCGCCCGCGGAGGTAAGTGCGCGGGCCGGGTACCCCGCGAAGCGGGTGCCGCTCGGAGCGGAACATGATGAGGTCGGCGGAGTGGGTCACGCAAGGCGCGCGGCTTATCGGGACGGTCGCTAACTGCGTATCGGAGTAAACCGGTTCGAGCGCCGGCTGTGCCGGCGCAACCGTTTCCTGTGGGAGGCCTCGGAGGGGGCCGTCGAGGCCCCCTCCGATGTCAAGGCGATGGGCTACTACCCGATCTTCCTCGAGCTGGCCGGCCGGTCGTGCCTCGTCGTCGGTGGCGGCGCGGTGGCCGAGCGGAAGGTCGAAGGGCTGCTCGCCGTGGGGGCTTCGGTCACGGTCGTCGCTCCCGCGCTCGCGCCGCGCCTCGGCGAGCTGGCGCGCGAAGGGCGGGTCCGCCACGTCGCGCGTGAGTATCGCCGGGGCGATCTCGCCGGCCATCAGCTCGTCTTCGTCGCCACCGACGACGGGGAAGCGAACGGGAGCGTGGCTCGCGAAGGGCGGGAGCGCGGGGTCTGGGTCAACGCCGCCGATGACCCCGCCCATTGCGATTTCATCCTGCCCTCGGTTCTCCGACGCGGCGACCTGGTGGTGGCGGTCGCCACCGGAGGGGCCAGCCCGGCGCTCGCGCGCGTGATCAGGGAGGAGCTGGAAGCCTACTTCACCGAGGAGTACACCGTGCTGGCCCAGGTAGCGGCTGAGGTCAGGCGTGAGCTGCGCCAGCACGCGCGCTCGGTTGACGGTGAAGCATGGCGCCGGGCCCTGGACGCCGACCTCCGCAGGCTGATCGCCGAAGGGCGGCGAGAAGAAGCTAAGGAGCGTCTCCTCTGGCGACTGACGGCCGGGATATGCGGGTAGGCACGGTGTCTCTGGTCGGGGCGGGCCCGGGGGATCCGGGCCTCCTGACCGTCCGCGGCCGCGAGCTCTTGAGGACGGCGGAGGTCGTCGTCTACGACCGCCTTGTCAATCCGGTGCTCCTGGACGAGGCCCCACTGCATGCGCTCAGGATCTTCGCGGGGAAACTCGCCGACGCCCACTACGTGCCCCAGGCCGAGATCAACGCTCTCCTGATCGCTCACGCACGCCGGGGGCGCGACGTCGTCAGGCTCAAAGGGGGCGATCCCTTCGTCTTCGGCCGGGGCGGCGAGGAGGCCGCGGCGCTGGCGGAGGCCGGCGTGCCCTTCGAGGTTGTGCCGGGCGTCAGCTCGGCCGTCGCGGTCCCGGCCTACGCCGGCATCCCGCTCACGCACCGCGGGCTCTCGTCGTCCTTCGCGGTGGTCACGGGCCACGAGGACTCTGGCAAGGGCGAGCCTTCGGTCGACTGGGAGGGGCTCGCGACCGCCGTGGATACGCTGGTCGTCCTGATGGGTGTGAGGACGCTCCCGCGGATCGCCACCGCGCTCATCGCCCACGGCCGCTCCGCCGAGACTCCGGTCGCGCTGATCCGCTGGGGGACGACCGACGCCCAGCAGACGATCACCGGTACGCTCGGCGACATCGTCGGGAAGGCCGAGGCGGCCGGCCTCACGCCCCCGGTGGTCGCCGTCATCGGCAACGTCGTCGCCCTTCGTGATCGCCTCCGCTGGTTCGAACTGAGTCCGGCGGAGATGGCGCCCGAGACCGTCCCGTTCCGAGTTGGTGTACACTGACCCGGGCCGACGCTGTCACGGCCCGAGGAGGTGTCAGGGTGCCATGCATGCCGCCAGGCTGAGTTTCACTCTTGCGGCCGTCTTCCTGACTGCCGGAACCGCCTGGGCGGGCGGGTCCAATTACGGGATCACGCCGGGGGCCAGGCCCAACTTCGAGGGAAAGATCTCCGAGTGGCCGGTGCCGACGCCCAGGTTCGCGCGCGATCCGGCCCCGGGGCCCGACGGCAGGATCTACATCGCCGTCATGTCCGGGAACAAGATCGCGCGCTTCGACACGCGCGCGCTGGCCTTCAAGGAGTGGGACCTCCCCGCCGGGGCCAGGCCCCACGGCCTCCTCGTGGATCGCGCCGGCCAGGTCTGGTACACGGGGAACGGCAACGGCACGATCGGCCGCCTGGACCCGGCCACGGGGAAGGTGACGGAGTACCGGGCGCCGTCCGGCGGCGACCCGCACACGCTGGTGATCGACGAGCAGGGCGTGATCTGGTTCACGGTCCAGGGCGGTAACCAGATCGGCCGGCTGGATAGGCGGACGGGGCAGATCACCGAGTTCAGGGCCGCGGGCCGGCCGTACGGCATCGCGCTCGACGCCGCCGGCAACGTCTGGTTCTGTCAGATCGCAGCGGGCAAGCTGGGCAAGCTCGACCCGAAGACGGGTGGGATCACCGAGCTCGTGCTGGAGCCCGACTCGCAGCCGCGCCGCATGGCGGTAGCCCCTGATGGCTCGCTCTGGGTCACTCTTCACGGCAAGGGGACGCTGCTGCGCGTGGATCCCGTCGCCGGGAAGGTGGTCAGGGAGTATCCGCTGCCGGCGGGTCGTGGCGGGGGGCCCTACGCGGTGGCGGTGGACGGCGCGGGGATCGTGTGGGTGAACGAGATCGCCACCGACACGGTGGTGCGGCTCGACCCGGGCACCGGGCAGATCCGCGTTTTTCCGCTCCCGTCGAAGGGCGTCGGCATCAGGAAGATGATCGTCGACGCCGAGGGCCGCCTCTGGTACATGGGCAGCCACAACGGGCGGCTCGGCGTGATCGAATAGGCGAGACGAAAGCGCCTACGGGGCGCTGAGCAGGCTCAGGACGTCCCGTAAGACCCACTTCACCGCGAGGAGGCGCTGGTTGTAGATCTCGCGGATTCGTCCCGCCTGATCGATCAGGAAGATCCGGTCGGCGTGGTCGAACTCGCCGTCGGGTGCCGGTCGGACCCAGACATCGAATTCCCGGAGGAGACGCTGGGTTTCGGCTTCGGTCGCCCTCAGAAAGAGCCATCCCTCCGGGTCGGCCCGGAAGCCCTTCGCGTAGCGTTGTAAGACCTCCGGCCTGTCTCGCCCGGGATCGAAGGTGATCGAGAGAATCACGACCCGGTCGCGCAGGAGCTTCTTGTCCTGGAGCCTCCGTTGGAGCGTGGCGAGCTTGCCGCTGATGAGAGGGCAGGTGTCGGTGCAGGACGTGTAGATGAACGCCAGGACCACGACCTTTCCTCGAAGATCGGCGAGCCGGACCCGGCGCCCGTCCGCGCGGTCGAGCGCGAACGGCGGGGCGTCACGGATGACCGGGAGGTAGCCGGCGACGGGGACCTGACGGACCTCGAGGACCGAGGGAGCCTCTGCACCCCGGCTGCCCCCGGCGCTCAGAAGCGCCGCGACGGCCAGCAGGGTCGCGACGCGGAGGGGCAGCATCTCAGCAGCGTGGCCGGGCCCCGGACGAGCGTCAGTAGAGCAGCATGTCGTGGGCGCGGGCTGGCCCGGTCGGAAACTTCGTGAAGTCCACGTTGAAGAATGGATCGAGCTTCATGCGGCCGTCGGGCCCGATGTGAACGAGTCGGACCCAGAAGTTTCCCGAGTAGTCCATGGTGGAGAGCAGCGAGTTCGTGACGTACATCCGCCTGCCGTCCGGCGTCACGTGCATCATGTTGGGCGACACCCCGGCGACCACCGTGTCGTGGAGGCGCGGCTTGTCAGGGACCGAGACGTCCCAGGCATGAAGCTCGCCCCGCATCCAGCAGGAGACGTAGAGGTAGCGATCGTCGGGAGACTGGCGAAGGTCGGCCGGCAGGCACCCCTTCCCGAGATCGGCCGCCTTCTTGGCGGAGAACGCGCCGTCCTTACCCTGCCTGAAGAACCAGATCGAGTCGCCAAGCGCCGAGTTGGTCCAGCCATAAGCCTTCCCCGGCTTGAGGCTCCAGCGAACCTCCAGCGGGATCGGATCCGTCGTGAGGGTCTGGAGTACCTTGCGCTCCTTGAAGTCCCAGACCAGGAGCGTGTTGCCGCCGTCCTTCATGTCCCACTGGGCGAGGGGCTTGGAGTAGTTCCGATACGGGGTGAAGCTCGAGGTGACCATCCGGTTGATCTCGGGCTTCACCGCGACGTCGTAGGCGTAGGGGGCCGAGGCCGGGTTCTTGAACACACGGATGAGCTGCCCGTCGTTGGTGAACTCCGCCAGGCCGCCGGGCGGGTTGCCGTCGGCCGACGAAAGGAACGTGAGCAGCATCCGCCCCGGGAGCGCGTAGTAGGTGTGCGGGCCGTGGAGTCCGGTGAGCGCGGTGATGTCCTCGATGGTCTTGACGATCTTCGGCTTCGCCGGGTCGGTGGCCACGTCGAAGATGAAGAGGCGCTTCGAGAACAGCGTCCCAGCCCAGATCTTGGTGCGATCGTCGGTGAACCCCATGTGGTGCGGCTCGTTGTTGGCCGAGCCGAGGTCGACCGTCGTCAGGACGCGCCCGTAGGTCGCCGACGCCATGTTCGCATCGATGACGGCGAGGAAGTCGTTATCCTTGGCATCAGCGTCAACGGACAGGACATAGAGGTATTTCTCCGCGCCGGTGAGGCGTTTCACATAGGGGGAGAGGCAGGGCTCACCAAAGGCGGGCCCGGCCCACGCGAGAGCCAGAAGCCCGGCGAGCGCCCACGCTGTCGTCCGAATCCTGTCACTCATGGTCGGTCTCCTCCGGTCAGTCAGATGCGATCGAGCCATCAAACGGCACCCGGCGGCCGCGTATCGAGATCATGGCAGAGCGGGAGACCCGACGCAAGCCGGGCAGGAGTGCCCGTTCCTTGCCCGGCTATTCGACCAACCAGTCGAAGTAGTGGACCGTCACCCGGTAGCTCGCGCCGGCTTTCGGCACTGACACCTCGAAGTACGCCTGTCCCTGCGGCGGCACCCGGCTGTCGACGTAGCCGATGACCTCGGTGACGGCGCGGCCGCCGGCGTCGAGCACTTCCACCAGGAGCTGGACCTGCGCCGCCGGGAGGCCGTACGTGTTGGAGACGTAGCCGCTGATGACCGGGCGTCCGCCCCGCCCTGGGGTGACCTCCCAGTCGAGCTGGAGGTGGCGGGCGAGCGCGCCGCCGAAGGTCTGGGCCGATCCCACTCCTGTTCCGAGGACGAGCGCCGCCACCACGGCAGCCACGCCTCTCGCGCTCATGCCGCCCCGCAGTGATCTCCGCGCCTACCGCCCGAGCTCGAAGGACGCGCCCTCGGTGCCGGCCGTGACGCGGAACGCTGGCTTCGCCGCGGTAACGGCCTCTCCCAGCATCCGGTCCAGGTCCTCATCGCTGTGGGCCGGATCGTGGTGGAACGGCACGAGGTGTGCGACCCCGGCCAGCGCGGCGAACTCCAGCGCCTGCTGCGGGGAGCTGTGGCCCCAGCCGATGCGATCCGAGTACTCGTCGCGGCTGTACTGGGCATCATGGAGGAGGAGGTCGGCACCGGCGGCGAGCGCGCATCCCGATGTCCAATCCCTGCCGGCCGGAAACTTCCGCGCGCCGAGCGCCGGCTCGTGGTCGGGCAGGTACGCGAGGGCCGCGCCCGAGGCCTCGATCCGGTAGCCGACAGTCGGGCCGGGGTGGCAGACGAGATCCGCGGTGATGCGGAACTCGCCGACCTCGAATCCGGTGGAGGCGACCTCGTGGAGGAGCAGGGAAGCCGGCACGTCGCGCAGGCGGACGGGGAACAGCGGCGGCGAGAGGTAGCGCGTGAGCCGCGTCCGGAGGTCGAGCGTCGGGCTGGCGGGCCCCCAGATGTGGATTTCGGTCTCCGGCTCGTAGAGCGGCGCGAAGAAGCCGAGCCCCTGGATGTGGTCCATGTGCAGGTGCGTGAGCAGGAGGTCCACGCGCCGCAGCGGGCGGGGGAGCGTCGTGCCGAGCCGGCGGATCCCGGTGCCGGCGTCGAGTATGAGCACGGTGCCGGCCGGGCCGAGAACCGCGACGCAGGACGTGTTCCCCCCGTAGCGCGCCGTGTCCGGGCCCGGCGACGCCAGGGAGCCGCGCGTCCCCCACAGCGTGACCTTCATCGGTCCGAGATCTCCCAGAAGATCGTGAGCGCGCCGATCTGCCGCTGCGCCTGACCGATGAGCGGGAACGCGGTGACCTCGATGTGGCGACGCACGGCGTCCAGCCCCACGATCCAGAACCGTCGGTGGGCGGGCCGACGCTTCGCGAGGGCGATCACGGGCGGCAGCTGGTCCGGCGGGACGGGTATCCCGTGGTCGTCCGTCGGCTTGAACATCGTTGACCACTCACCGACGGCCATCTCACCGGTCTCCTCGAAGCGTCGGCCGAGAATCGCCTCCGCCGGCTCGTTGTAGAAGACGAGCGTCCCCTGGGGATCAACGATGAAGATCGGCACCGCGAGGTAACTCGCGAGCTGCCGGGCCAGAATCATCTCGATCGCCTTCTGGGGCATCGCGCGGTTCCCCCTTAGGAGACTAGGATGCGCGTTCCTCTGGGGCTGTCAAGGCGCGGCGGAAAATGAAACCGGGGCTACGCCCGGTCACGTAACCCCGCTCGAACGGTTGGTGGAGCTGAGGGGATTCAACCCCCTGACGCCAAGACTGCCAGGTGCCAAGGAGCATAAGTTGCTGAAAGATAAGAAGCGCCAGTCGGCAAAACACGGCAAATTCGTAGCACTCGGCGCCACCCCCGCGCACCGTTTTACGCGCTCTCCGGCAGGCCGGAAGGAACCTGGCAAGCATCCTAGCGTGAGGCGAAGCGTGGATCCTTCCGCTCCGGAGCGTTTCAGTGCTCCCGCGTCGGCCGGGGGAAATCCCAACATAAGGAGGGTCATCCCTTCCCGCTTGATGCGTCCTCGGGATGGAACTTTAGACGGAATTGACTTGAAGAACCAGGCGTAGACACCAGCGCTGGCTGGCGGCAGCTTGCGATCCCGCTGGAGTCCTTCCCAGGTATACAGCTTTCCTGACCAAAGGAGTTGCTGTTTCAGAGTTTCCAGTTGCTCTTGGGAAGACTGAGGTGGCCGGCGGCATGTTTACGGCATCCGGGGTCTCTATTGGTTTCCATGCCCGAGTGCTGGGAATAGCATCCCCGCCCTTCGTTACCACCGTAAAGCCCAACCGTTGGAGAAAGCGGTTTGTCTCAGCTCCGCCGCTGAAGGTGCTACTGGGCAAGGCCCGGCCAAACGCCATCGCCGCTAAGATAACTTGCCGGTCAGCCACAAGCCCTTGGGCTTTCCCGGTCGTGGAGCCCCTATCGAGGAACTCCCTACGTGGTCGGCAGCCGCGCCTGGTCGCCACGTGTTCCGTAACGCCTTGATCCTACTCG
>JACQWB010000277.1 GCA_016209385.1 Candidatus Rokuibacteriota bacterium | reverse complement strand
GGGCGCTCGGGCTCGAGCCCGGGCTCACGCCCGCCCGGGAGGCGCTGGCCGGGCTCCAGGGCCGGTAGCAGAGGAGGTCTGCCATTGAAGCGTGTGATCTGGCAGGCATTGCTGCTCCTGGCCGCGCCCGGATGCGCGGTGGCAGCTCGGGGGAAAGCCATGAAGGGGAGCAGGTGGATCACGGTCGTGGGCCTGCTGCTGCTCGTCGCCATGGCCCAGGGGGCGGCGGCTGACCAGGCCGCCCGCGTCCCGGCCGAGGCGGCCCAGGCGCTGGAGCTCCTGCAGCCCGCGACGCGGGTGCAGGCTCCGGACTTCGTCCTGCGCGACCTGGAGGGGCGACCTGTCCGGCTCAGCGACCTCCGCGGCCAGGTCGTGATGCTGGCCTTCTTCGGCACGGCCTGACCGGCCTGTCGGAGGGAGTTTCCCTCCCGCGAGCAGGCGTACCAGGCGTGGAAGCCGCAGGGGCTGGCCGTGCTTGCGGTGAACTTCAGGCAGCCGCGCCGGGAGGTGGCCGGGTACCGCGACGCGCTCGGGCTCACGTTCCAGGTGCTGCTGGACCAGGATGGGAGCGTGACCGCGGCGTACAAGGCCTGGGGTCACCCCATGACGTTCCTCATCGGGCGGGAGGGCGAGGTGATCGGCCAGATCGTGGGCGCGCGGGAGTGGACCGCGGAGCCGGCCCGGCGGCTGCTGGAGACGTTGCTGGCCCCGGCGCCCGAGCGGAGCGGCTCTGGAGCCGAGGGGGTAGGAGACGGCCGCGGGGGGGACGGAGCGCAGGTGCCGCGCTGAACGACAGAGCACCTCGTGACTCAGCCGGGACGGGGAAAGCCGTCCCAGAAAGCCGTTAGGCGCCCGCACGGGCGTTCCGCTCCACCGCGGTTCCATCCCACCGAACAGCGAGCCGCCGCCGACGCGAGAAGCCTGGCTCGCTGAGTACGAGAAGGTCGGCGCAGCCAAGCCCCTCGGCTACGCTGCCCACTGAGAGGCACGCGTGGAGATCCTGCCACTCGTCCGGCAGTTCGGCTACCCTCTGGTTTTCGGGGGGGCCTTGCTGGACTTCCTCGGGCTGCCGATTCCGGCCGAGATCGTCCTGCTCCTGGCTGGCGCGCTCGCCGCCGGCGGCGAGCTGAGCCTGCCCGTCGTGGTGGCGGCGGGGGCAGCAGGAGCGCTGGCCGCGGATCACCTGTGGTATGTCATCGGCCGCCTGCGGGGGGTGGGCCTCCTGCGGCTCTACTGCCGGGTCTCCCTGGGCTCCGCCCACTGCGTCACGCGGACTGGGGATCTCCTTCGTCGGGTCGGGCCAGCCTCGCTGCTCGCGGGGAAGTTCCTCATCGGCGTGCGCGCCTTCGCTGCTCCTCTGGCGGGGGCCTCCCGGATCCCGTATGGGCGATATCTGGTGTTCAACGGCCTGGGGACCCTGATCTGGGCGTCGGTGGCCAGCGCCGTGGGGTTCCTCTTCGGCCGCCAGATCGGGGCCCTCACCGTGGGGGTCCAGGAGCTGACCCGGGCCGCCAGCGTCGTGGTGCTGGTGTCTGTCCTGGGCTATCTGACCTGGAAAGGCGTGCGCCGGCTGCGTTACGGCCCCGCCGAATCCGGGGCCGCGGTGGCGATGGGAGAAGCGCCTGCCGAGCTGCCGCCGGTAGGGGTGAGTCCTGGCAGCGGGTGAGGGAGAAGATGGGGCCGAATCTCCCGACCCTGCGGGGATCCGTACCGCCGTTTGTCTGTAAGCTACCTTACATACGGCAAGCCCGAGGTTGTCGTCTACTTCCGGTCTCTGCACCTCGCCCACAGGGCGGAGTCGGTAGCGGAGGCCGCTCAGCGTCCATCGACCCGGAGCCTGGGGTGACCACCCGCGCTCGGAATCGCCCCATGAGCACCCGACTCTGCCAGCAGAAGGGACGGCCACTATGACTCCAAAGGGGAAGGACCTCGATCAGCTCTGCATCAACGCCATTCGCATGCTGGCTGCGGACGCGGTCCAGCAGGCGAAGTCCGGGCACCCGGGCATGCCCATGGGGGCGGCCGCGATGGCCTACGTGCTGTGGACCCGGTTCCTCAAGCACAACCCCAGGAATCCCCAGTGGCCGGATCGGGACCGGTTTATCCTGTCGCCGGGTCATGGCTCGATGCTGCTCTACAGTCTCCTCCACCTGACGGGCTACGAGCTGCCGCTCGAAGAGCTCAAGCGGTTCCGGCAGTGGGGGTCGAGGACGCCCGGCCACCCGGAGTACGGGCTGACGCCAGGGGTGGAGGTGACGACCGGCCCGCTGGGACAGGGGTTCGCCAACGGGGTGGGGATGGCGATCGCCGAGCTGCATCTCGCCTGCGCCTTCAACAAGCCGGGATTCGAGATCGTGAACCACTACACCTATGGGATCGTGAGCGACGGCGACCTGATGGAAGGCGTGTCGTCGGAGGCGGCCTCGCTTGCCGGCACTCTGAAGCTCGGCAAGCTCATCTACCTCTACGACGACAACGAGATCTCCATCGAGGGGAGCACGGATATCGCCTTCACCGAGTCGGTTGGCCGCCGTTTCGAGGCGTACGGCTGGCACGTGCAGCACGTGGACGGGAACGATCTCGAGGGCGTGACTGCAGCCATCTCCGCGGCGCAGGCCGAGGCCGAGCGGCCGTCGCTGATCATCGCGCGCACGTACATCGGCTTCGGGAGCCCGGGACGGCAGGACACGGCGAAGGCGCACGGGGAGCCGCTAGGGGAAGAGGAGCTCCGGGCGACCAAGCGCGTGCTGGGGTGGCCCCTCGAACCCCGATTCTATATCCCGGAGGAGGCGCTGGCCCACTTCCGCGGGGCGCTGGAGCGAGGAACAGAAGCCGAGGCGGCGTGGCGCACGCGCTTCGACGCCTATGCGCGGGCCTTTCCCAAGGAGGTCGAACAGTGGCGGCTCATGCTGAGCGGCGGGCTGCCGCCGGGCTGGGATTCCCGCCTCCCCCAGTTCACGCCGTCCGAGGGACCTATGGCCACCCGGACGGCCTCCGGGAAGGTGCTCAACGCGCTGGCGGCGGCCGTACCATCCCTCCTGGGAGGCTCCGCGGATCTCGCGCCCTCCACCAGCACCTACCTCAAAGGGTATGGCGACCTGGGCGTCGCGGAGTGGTGCGCCCGCAACATGCACTTTGGCGTGCGGGAGCACGCGATGGGCGCCATCGCCAACGGGATGGCCCTCCACGGGGGGATCATCCCCTATACCGCCACTTTTCTGGCATTCTCCGACTACATGCGGCCGGCCATCCGGCTGGCGGCGCTGATGGAGATCCGGGTGATCTTCATTTTTACCCACGACTCGATCGGCCTCGGCGAGGACGGCCCGACGCATCAGCCGGTGGAGCACCTGGTCGCCCTCCGGGCGATCCCGGGTCTCCTGACCATCCGGCCCGCCGATGCGACAGAGGCCGCGGAGGCGTGGCGGGTCGCCCTCGGGCGCCGCGGACCCACGGCCCTGATCCTGACGCGGCAGAATCTGCCGGTCCTGGACCGGAAAGAGCTCGCGCCGGCCTCCGGTGTGACCCGCGGCGCGTACGTCCTGGCCGACAGCCCGGAGGAGCCCGACGTCATCCTCATCGCGACGGGCTCCGAAGTCCCCGTGGCGCTCGAGGCTAAGCGCCTCCTGGAAGAGCGGTGGATCGGGGCGCGGGTGGTGAGCATGCCCTCGTGGGAGCTGTTCGAGCGCCAGCCAGAGGCGTATCGGAATAGCGTCCTTCCGCCCTCGGTCAGGGCCCGCGTCTCCGTCGAGGCGGGCCGCACGCTTGGCTGGCGGACCTACGTCGGGGACCAGGGGGCGACTATCGGGTTGGATCGGTTCGGGGGGTCGGCGCCGGCCGCCAGGCTGTTCGAGGAGTTCGGCTTCACGCCCGAGCGCATCGCCGCCCGCGCGACGGCCCTCCTCGGCAGGTGACAGAGAGGGGTGTGATGGCGGATAATCCCCTGGTCCAGCTCCAGCAGCACGGGCAGAGCGTCTGGTACGACAACATCCGCCGCGGCCTGATCGCCTCTGGCGAGCTGGCCGTGCTCATCGCCGACGGCGTCACCGGGGTGACCTCCAACCCGACGATCTTCGAAAGGGCGATCGCGGGAAGCCGCGACTACGACGAGCGCCTGCGCGCGCTGGTGGCCGAGGGGAAGGAGGTCGGGGAGATCTTCGAGGCCCTCGCGCTCGAGGACATCCGCGCGGCCGCTGATCTGCTCAGGCCTGTCTACGATCGGACCGAGGGGCGGGACGGCTACGTGAGCCTGGAGGTGTCGCCCGGGCTGGCCCACGATGCGAGTGGGACCGTCGAGGAGGGGCGTCGCCTGTTCGGGGCCGTCGGCCGCCCCAACGTGATGATCAAGGTGCCCGCCACGGCGGCGGGGGTTCGGGTCATCGAAGAGCTCATCGCCGGAGGCGTGAACGTCAACGTGACGCTCCTCTTCTCGGTCACGCGGTACGAGGCGGTCGCGAACGCCTATCTGGCGGGGCTGGAGCAGCGCCTCCGCGAGGGGAACCTGGTTGACCAGATCGCCTCCGTGGCCTCGTTTTTTGTGAGCCGGGTGGACAGCCTGGTGGACAGACGGCTCGAGGCGAAGAGCCGGGAGACCCGGAACGAGGGCGAGGCGAGACGGCTGGAGTGGCTGCGCGGCAAGGCCGCGATCGCCAACGCCAAGATGGCCTATGCCCGATTCCGGGCGATCTTCAGCGGCCCGCGCTGGGCCGCGCTCGAGGCCAGAGGGGCCCGCGTGCAGCGCCTCCTCTGGGCTAGCACGGGCACGAAGGACCCCGCCTACTCCGACGTGTACTACGTCGAAGCGCTGGTCGGCCCGGACACGGTCACCACCCTGCCGCCCGCCACGCTGGCCGCCCTGCGCGAGCACGGGGCCATTCATGACGCGCTGGCCGAGGACCTCCCGCAGGCGGAGGCGGTCCTCCGGGAGCTGGCGGCCGTGGGCATCGATCTCGCCCAGGTCACCGGCCAGCTCGAAGAGGAGGGGGTGAAGGCCTTCGCGGACTCTTTCCGTGATCTCTTCGCCTGCATCGCCGGCAAGCGCGGCCTCCTGACCTCGGGTGTCCGCGAGCGCCAGGCGGCCGTGCTCCACCAGGATGCCGTGGCGGTGGAGGCGACGCTCGCGGACCTGGAGACGCGGCGAGCGGCGGCCAGGATCTGGTCGAGGGACGCGAGTCTCTGGAAGTCGGCAGGAGAGCACCAGGCGGGCATCCGGAAGAGCCTCGGGTGGCTGACCGTGGCCGAGATGATACGGGAGCATCTGGCAGACCTCAGCGAGTTCGCGCGCGAGGTGACGGCGGCGGGGGTGAGGGACGTGCTCCTGCTCGGGATGGGGGGGTCGAGCCTCTGCCCCGACGTCCTGCGTCTGACGTTCGGCGCGGCGCCAGGATTCCCGCGGCTCCACGTGCTGGACACGACCGACGCGGCCAGCATCCGGGCGGTCGAGGAGACGCTCGACCTGCCGCGCACGCTCGTCATCGTCGCGAGCAAGTCGGGGACCACGCCCGAGATCGTGGCCCTCCACCAGTACTTCTTCGCCAGGGTTCAGGCGATCCTGGGCGGCCGCGCGGGGGAGCAGTTCGTGGCGATCACCGATCCGGGCACGCCGCTGGCGGCGATCGCCCGCGCCCAGTCCTTCCGCCGGATCTTCCTGAATCCTCCCGACATCGGTGGCCGGTACTCGGCCCTCTCGTATTTCGGGCTCGTGCCGGCCGTGCTCCTCGGGCTCGACGTCGGGAAGCTCCTGGACCGGGCGGAGCGGATGACCCACGCGTGCGTGTCATGCGTGCCGACGCGGGAGAACCCCGGCCTCTGGCTCGGCGGGGTGCTGGGCGCTCTAGCCCTCCGGGGGCGCGACAAGGTCACCCTCGTCTGCTCTCCGGAGATCGCCGCGTTTGGCTATTGGGTCGAGCAGCTCATCGCCGAGAGCACGGGGAAGGACGGGAAGGGGATCCTGCCGGTGGAAGGGGAGGAGGTCGCAGGCCCAGCCGGGTACGGGAATGACCGCCTGTTCGTCTGCCTGCGTCTTGAGCGGACCCGGGCTACCAGGTTGGACGCGAAGGTGAAAGCACTGGAGCAGGCCCACCCCGTGGTGACCATCCGGCTTCAGGACCTTTACGATCTTGGGGGGGAGTTCTTTCGC
>JACQWB010000276.1 GCA_016209385.1 Candidatus Rokuibacteriota bacterium | reverse complement strand
GAGCTGGCGGTTCTCGGGAAGAATCGTGAGCGCGATCGGCGCCATCGCGGTCCCATCATATCGCAGAATCTCGCGCGGTGCGGTACAATGCTCTCCGCATCGAAAAGGAGGTGATCGAGTGGCCAGACTCGTGAAGCACGACCGGAGCGAGCCGTACAAAGTCGAGCAGGGCGGCCAGACGATCTGGGTCTGCGGCTGCGGGCTGTCCAAGAACAAACCCTTCTGCGACGGTTCTCACAAGAAGACCCGCGACGAGGAGGCGGGCGCGGTGTACCTGTACGACGCCCAGGGCCGGGTGAAGGTGCCCGCGGAGTATTGAAGCTCGGAGGGGGGCTTCGCCCCCGTTCTAAGGCTACAGGGGGGTTGGCGTGCTCAGTTACGCCGTCGGTCGCGTCTTCTGGCTGATCCCCACGCTCCTGGCGATGGCGCTCATCACCTTCCTGGTGATGCACGCCACGCCGGGGAGCCCCCTCGATCCTGTCGCGGAGGGGGCCAATCCCCTGAGCCCGGAGGCCCAGCGCAACCTGGCAGAGAAGTACGGCCTCGACAAGCCCCTCTATCAGCAGTTCGCCATCTTCGTCGGGAAAGCGGTCCACGGCGACTTCGGCTACTCGTTCGTCTACAAGACGCGGACGGTCGAGGAGATCCTTCGCGAGACGTTCCCGGTGTCGCTCCTCCTGGGGAGCATGGCGCTCGTGCTCGCCATCCTGGGCGGGATCAGCCTCGGCATCCTGGCCGCGGTCTATCAGAACCGGACGTGGGATTACCTCTCGGTGGGTCTCGCGACGTTCGGCGTGAGCATCCCTAACTTCATCCTGGCGGTCTTCCTCATCATGCTCTTCTCGTTCCTCGTCCCGCTCTTCCCCACGGGAGGCTGGACGCATCCACGGGACTGGGTGCTTCCGACGGTCACGCTGGCGCTGGGACCGCTCGGGATCATCGCGCGCTACACCCGCGCGAGCGTGCTGGAGGTCATCCGCTCGGACTACGTCTTGACGGCGCGCGCGAAGGGTATGACGGAGCGGCTCGTGCTCGGCAAGCACGTGTTGAAAAATGCGCTGATTCCCGTCGCGACGCTCCTCGGGCCCATGTTCGCGGCCGTCGGAACGGGCTCCTTCTTCGTCGAATCCATCTTCCGCGTTCCGGGGATGGGCCGGTTCTTCGTCCTGTCGATGACCGGCAGGGATTACCCGATGATCATGGGCGTGGTGCTGATCTACGGAGCGTTCCTCGCGATCATGAACCTGGTCGTGGACCTCCTCTACGGTGCTCTCGACCCGCGGATTCGATACTAAGCTCCCCTCATCCCGCCTCTCCCCCGAGGGGAGAGGGGTGAGCCGCGCGCTCTCCCTGACAGGGAGAGGGAGGGGTGCGGGTAGGTTCGAAGGTGGCGCGGCCGGCGGTTGAGCAGGCGGTGCCGCCGGCGAGCGCGGCCGTCCTGGATTGGCCGCGCGAGCTGCCGCGAAGCACGGGCCTCTGGCGGGATGCTTGGCGGCGGCTTCTGCGGAACCGCCTGGCCGTCGCCGGGGGCCTGGTCGTCGTCCTCCTCTGCCTCGTCGCGGTCTTCGCCGACATCCTCGCCCCGTATGCGTACACCAAGGCCAACTTCGGTCACGCCTACGAGTTCCCGTCGCGCCAGTTCCCGCTGGGGACGGACCAGCTCGGGCGCGACGTCCTCTCGCGCATGATCTATGGGGCGCGGGTCTCGATGCTCGTGGGGCTCGGTGCCCAGGTGATCGTGGTGCTGATCGGCGTGCCCATCGGCGCCGTGTCCGGCTATTTCGGCGGGCGCGTGGACCTCTTCCTCACCCGATTCGTCGACGTCATGTACGCTTTCCCCAGGCTCCTCTTCGTCATTCTCGTCATGTCCATGCTGGGGGCGGGCCTCACCAACATCTTCATCGCGCTCGGCCTGACCGGCTGGGTCGGGATCGCGCGGCAGACCCGTGCCCAGATCCTCTCGATCAAGGAGAAGGAGTTCGTGGAAGGGGCCCGGGCCCTCGGAGCCGGAGGGTTTCGTCTCCTGACCCGCCACCTCCTGCCCAATTCGGTCACGCCCATCATCGTCGCGGTGACCTTCGGGGTTCCCGAGGCGATCTTCACGGAGGCGGCGCTGAGCTTCATCGGGGTGGGAATCAACCCACCGACCCCGTCCTGGGGACAGATGGTGGGGGAGAACCAGCAGTACCTCCGCTCCTACTGGCACCTCTCGATCTTTCCCTCGATCGCGATCGCGGCCACGATGCTCTCGTTCACCTTCTTCGGCGACGGGGTCCGGGACGCCCTGGACCCCAAGCTCAAAGGTAAAGCCTAGTCCGCAACCAAAGGAGGCGCGTATGCGACTGCAGGATGAACAGCTCGCTCTCTTCGAAAGGCGGCTCCAGGCGCTCGGTGTGAGCCGCCGGGACTTCCTCAAGGTCGTCGGCGCAATGGCCGCCCTCGGCGGCGCCGGATTCGTCTCGCGGGTCGAGGCTGCCAGGCCCACCAAGCCCGCTCCCGGCGAGAAGCTCGCCAAGGAGCAGGTGATCAGGATCGGGGGCGGCGGCTACTTCCAGAACGACCCGTCGAGCCACGACTTCAACAAGGACCTCTACTGCGGTGGCCACCCCGCCCTCTTTGCGGGGCTCATGCGCTTCAATGCCGACTTCGTCGCGGTGCCGTGGCTGGCCACCAAGGTCGAGTCCAACAAGGACGGTTCGGTCTGGACCTTCCACATGCGGAAGGACTCCAAGTGGTCCGACGGCGCGCCCTGCACCGCCCACGACTTCGCCTGGTCCTGGAAGCGCCAGCTCGACCCGGCGACCGCGGCGCCGTATGCCGCGTTCCTCTACGACATCAAGAACGGCGAGGCCTTTAATAAGGGCCAGATCAAGAATCCGGCCCTCGTCGGCGTGAGCGCCAAGGACGACTCCACGCTGGAGGTCACACTGGAAGGCCCCCGCGGTTACTTCCCGGTGCTGACGGCGTACCTGGCCGCGCTCCCGGCGCACCGCCCGGCTGTGGAGAAGCACGGCGACAAGTGGACGGAGGCTGCGAACATCGTCACCAACGGGCCCTTCACGCTGGAATCCTGGGACCACAACAAGCAGTTCACGATGAAGAAGAACCCCCACTACTACGACGCCAAGAACGTGCACCTGCAGAAGGTGATCGTCCCCATCATCCCGCTGCCATCGGGTTTCCTCCCCTACGAGAACAACGAGACGGATTTCTCGCTCGTGCCGCCGGGTGACCTCAGGCGCGCCCAGGCCGACCCCAGGCTCGGGAAGGAAGTCTTCCGCTACCCCTACCCGGGGACCTGGTATCTCACCCCCCAGGTGACCAAGCCGCCCTTCGACAACATCAAGGTTCGCCGCGCAGTCGCTCAGGCAATCGACCGCGAGACCGTCGGCAAGGTGAGCCAGGGGTTCGGGATCCCGGCCCACTGCATGATCCCGCCGGGCTTTCCGGGCTACATCGACGATAAGAAGATCCGCGACATCCAGAAGTTCGACCCGAAGGCCGCGATGGCCGCCCTCAAGGGGACGCCCTACCAGGGCGGGAAGAGCTGGCCCAAGATTGTCATGTCGATGCGCGAGGAGGGCTACGGCGCCAAGCCCATGGGCGAAGCGGTCCAGGCCATGCTGCTGGAGCACCTGAACATGAAGACCGAGCTGGAAGTGCTGGAGCCGAGGGTCTTCCGTGACCGGCTGTGGAAACAGGACCTCCAGCTCGTGTGGATTCGCTGGTTCATGGACTACCCCGACCCGCACAACGAGTACTTCGATACCTTCTATGGCAAGCGCACCACCGGCAAGCGCCAGGCATGGGTGAACGACGAGTTCGACAAGCTCCTGGAGGCGGGCCGCGGCGAGCGCGACCAGAAGAAGCGAATGGAGCTCTACAAGAAGGCCGAGGAGGCCCTCCAGGCCGATGTGGGCTACGTGCCCGTGACCTGGGTGCTCCGCTACGGGGCCTTCAAGCCGTGGGTGCGCGGGGTGGAGAAGAACCGCTTCGGCGAGGTCGTGGTGGACGGCAACATCTACGTGGACATGCTCACCCACCTGTACGTGGTGGAGAAGAGTTGACGAGGCCCTGTCGCCGGTGAGGGCCGGGCCCAGGGGGAGGGGGGAAAGGTGAGGGGGCCCGGCCCGCTACGGTAGGTCTAGGAGGATCAGTTCCGAAGGCGCGGGCGCCGTGAGGGCGAGGCGGGGTTCGTCGGTGATCCGCGCCTGGTCGCCGGCAGCCAAGCGCAGGCCGTTAACGTCGAGCCCCCCGCTGATGATAAACAGGTAGATGCGCCGGTTGTCCGCCGGTACGTGGGTGACGGTTTGAGCCTGATCGAGAGCGCTGATGAAGATCGTCGCGTCCTGGTCGATCCTCAGAGTCTTCGCCTCGCCCGTACCTGACACGACCGGCACCAGGCGTCCCTGCCGCTCCGCCTTCGTGAACTCCCGCTGCTCCCACCGAGGGCGGAGCCCCTTCGTGCGCGGGAGGATCCAGATCTGGAGCAGGTGGAGCGGATCGGTCTTCGACGGGTTCCGCTCAGCGTGGGCGATGCCTGTCCCTGCCGACATCACCTGCACCTCGGCCGCCCGGATTCGCCCGCGATTCCCCTGGTTGTCCTCGTGCTCCAGCTCCCCCTCGAGCACGTAGGTGATGATCTCCATGTCCCGGTGGCCATGGGGCGGGAAGCCGGTCCCGGGCTGGATCACGTCGTCGTTGAAGACCCGGAGCGCGCCGAAGGAGACGTTCGTCGGATCCCAGTAGTGGTCGAAGGAGAAGTGCCAGTAGGTGGAGAGCCAGTCGGTCTCGTGGTGGTAGCGGTCCTGGGCCTTGATCACCGAGATCATCACGCGCGCTCCATCCACATGGGGGAGGTTCTCTCCTTGTCTTAGCCCACCTCAGTCGATGATTTTGTCTGCCCGGATGAGGACAGACTCTGGGATCGTGAGGCCGAGGGCCCTGGCGGTCTTCATGTTGATGACCAGCTCGAAGCGCGTGGGTTGCTCGACGGGCAGGTCTGCAGGCTTGGTGCCTTTGAGGATCTTGTCCACAAAGGTGGCAGCGCGCCTCCACATATCACGAACGCTCGGTCCATACGACATGAGACCTCCGGCGTCGACAAACTCCCTGTTCTCGTAGATCGCTGGCAGTTGGTGCTTTGCCGCAAGCTCAGCGATCCGTCTCCGATGAAGATTGGTGAACGGGTCCAGCGTGACGAAGAGCCCGTCCGGACGCTCCCGGGGGATCGTGGAGAAGACGCGCTCGAAATCTTCGGGATTTCCTTGTACCTCGAGGGATATAAACCTTAGCCCCAACACTCCTGCTGCGACCTGCGCCTCTCTAAATGTGTGTCTCATGGCGACACTGGGCGAATTCCAGAGTACGGCCACGCGGGAGAGCCCGGGCAAGGACTCCTTGAGCAGCTCCAACCGCTTGCCCGCCAGCTCGGGGGCAAGGAGGGACAGCCCCGTGATGTTCCCTCACGGTCGCGCGAGGCTGGCGACGAGCCCCGTCCCGACAGGATCGCCGGAAACCGCCATGACGATGGGAATCTGGGTGGTCGCTTGCTTGGCAGCCTGGATCGCTCGCGTGCTCGTTGTCACGATGACGTCAACCTTGAGACGCACCAGCTCAGCGGCGAGGTCGGGGAGCCGTTCGAACGTCCCCTCCGCATACCGGTACTCGATGGCAATGTTCTGCCCCTCCACGTGGCCGAGCTCACGCAGGCCTTGCCGGAATGCCTCGAGGAGGGGCGAGGGCGCAGAGGGAGCCGGAGCGGGCCACGGCAATAGAACACCTATCCTGGGAACTTTCGCTGGCTGCTGCGCTTCTGGTGAAAGCGGCGCCGAAAGGATTCCCAGGGCGAGGGTGACGACGAGCCAGACGGTTCTGAATTTCGTGTTCGCCTCTTCGTTCCGATACGTCATATTGCACCCTCCCGAAGGTCGCTCATCCTTGACAGGGTCTACCCGCTCGCGTAGCATGCGAGTTCGTGAAATTTCACCTGTTCATGCTCCCCACGGTCGGGCAGCCCGACGAGCTTGCCTGCGGCATGGCCGGCCAGCGCGACGACCTCTACCAGCGGATGCTCGGCGAGATTCGGGATATCGCGCGGCTGGCCGATGAGCTGGGCTACGCCGGGATCGGCTTCACCGAGCATCACTTCCACATCGAGGGGTTCGAGTGCTCGACGAACCCCGTACTGCTCGACCTCTACGTGGCCATGGTGACCAAGCGCCTGCGCTTGGGCCAGCTCGGCATCGTGCTCCCAGCCTCGAGCCCGCTCCGCGTGGCCGAGGACATCGCGATCCTGGACCAGATCTCCGGCGGGCGCGCCTACGCCGGCTTCGCGCGCGGCTACCAGACGCGCTGGGTGAACACGCTGGCCCAGCACATCCACGTGGGCGCCACCCGCTCGGACAAGAGCGAGATGGACCAGATCAACCGGGAAGCCTTCGAGGAGGCGCTCACCATCATCAAGCTGGCGTGGACCCGCGAGACCTTCCGCTACGAGGGGAAGTTCTGGACGATCCCGCCGCCCGACACGGCGTGGCTCTCGCCCGCCACTAAGAAGTGGGGCCGGGGCGTGGACGCGCAAGATCAGCTCGTCGAGATCGGGATCACGCCGCGCCCCCTCCAGAAGCCGCACCCGCCGATCTACGGTCCGTTCGCCTTCAGCATGAGCACGGTGCGCTACTGGGCCAAGGTGGGTGGGATCCCGGTCCTCCTCTCCGGCGACCTGGACTTCTGCAAGGACCTCTTCACCGTCTACCGCGAGGAGGCGGCCCGGGCCGGGCGCGAGCTCAAGTGGGGAGAGTCCATCGCGCTGGGCGGCTTCGTCTCGCTGGCGTCCGACCCGGGGAAGGCGGAGAAATTCGCCGAGCCCTACCGCTTCGCCCACGCGGAGTGGTTCACGCCGTTCGGGTTTCCCCAGGGGCTGGAGCTGATCGGCGATCCGGATTCGATCAGCCGCCAGCTCGAAACCCTGCAGCACGCCCTCAACTTCGACGAGTTCTTCATCTGGCTGAACCAGGGCCTCTCCCCGCATCAGCAGGTCCTCGAGAACCTGGAGCTGTTCGCAGCGAAGGTGATGCCCCGCTTCAGCTGAGCGGGGTCAGGTAGCTTCGAACCGGGACCAATCGCTTGGCTACCGGATCAACGCGTAGGGCAAATTCTTCTAGCGTTACTGCACCCAGCAGGGCCGGTCCGCCGTTGGGGCCGATGAGGCAAACTGTCGGCAGTTCCTGCCCCTCCAAGGCGAGCAGGATCACCCCCAAAGGCCACTCCTCTTCGCGCCCGTTGGCGAGAAGGACTCGCCGCTTGCCGATCGGCTCACAGCCGAGAGTCTCTACCACGTCGCGGGGCAGCGTCATGTAGGTCGCGCCGGTGTCCACGAGGGCAGAGAGGGTTCGGCTCCGAGTGGGCTCCCGGAGATTTTTGACTGTTACCTCTACCCGGAACGTCCCCACCTTCTCCTCCACAGCGGATTTATTCTCGCATTGCGCTCGCAGACGCCCATGCTCAGCTGACGACCTTTTTCTCCCTGAGCGCCTTGATCTCCTGAGGCGTCATCCCCAGGCCCTGAAGCACCTCGTCGGTGTGCTCGCCCCGATAGGGGGCCGCGCGGCGGACCGAGCCAGGCGTCTCGGAGAGCTTGATGGCGATCCCGAACTCCTTCACCTTGCCGACCTCCGGGTGCTCGGTCTCCACCACCATCTGGCGGTGGCGGAGCTGCGGGTCCTCCACCATCTCCTCCACGTCGTAGACCTTCCCCACGCAGACGTCGTGCTTCACCAGGAACTCGAACCACTCGTCGCGGGTCCGCGTCCGGATGATCGCCGCGATTTCCTCGCGCGCCCGGACCTCCTCCGCATTCGCGGCCCGGACGAACTGGTCGGGCTTGCGGGCATACCTGGCGAACTCGGGCCGGTCGATCGCCTTGCAGAAGTTCTCCCAGAGCCAGGGCTCGGTGCAGCCGATGGTGAGGAGCTTTCCGTCCTTGGTCTCGTACACGGCGTAGTAGGGGTAGGAACCGCCGAGGAAGCCACCGCCCCGGCGGGGCGCGAGGCCGTCAGAGAAGAGGAAGCGGAGGTTGGGAGTGGCGGCGAGGAGCGAGAGGGTCGTGTCCAAATACGAGACGTCCACGTGCTGCCCCTTGCCCGTCCGCTCGCGGGCGAAGAGGGCGAGCATGATCCCGAGCGCGCCGTGGAGGCTTGCCCCGCCGTAATCGGCGATGATATTGAGCGGGATCGCCGGCTTCCGGTCAGGCTCGCCGATGAGTCCCAGGACGCCCGCCAGCGAGAGGTAGTTCAGGTCGTGGGCAGGGTAGCTCGCGTACGGGCCGCCCTGGCCGAACCCGGAGAGCGAGCAGTAGACGATCCGCGGGTTGAGCTTCCGGATCGTCTCGTAGTCGCCGCCGAGGCGCTTCATCACGCCCGGCCGGAACCCCTCGACGATCACGTCCGCGCTCGCGGCCAGCTTGCGGAAGATGGCCTGCCCGTCGGGGGCCTTCAGGTTGAGCGCGATCGAGCGCTTGTTCCGGTTGACGAAGGTGAAGGCGGCGCGGCGTTTCTCGTCGTGCGGCTCGGCTTCGCCGTCGGACGGCGGGGTCTCGATTTTCAAGACCTCGGCCCCCATGTCGGCCAGCATCATCGTGCAGAGTTCACCCGGCGCGACGCGCGCCAGCTCCAGGATCTTGATGCTGTCGAGGATTCCAGCCATCGAACGCTCCTTGTCAGCGCCGGCCCACTTCACCCGGCGCGCCCGGGATCTGGAGGAAGGGCACCACGTTGCCGCCCAGGCTGTACTGAGGGAGCCGGCCATCCCAGCGCGCGAGGTACTGCTGCTGAATCAGCACCGGCGTCAGGGACGCCGAGACCCTGGCGTTGTATGTTGCCTCTGCCTCGCCCTTGAGGCGCAGGGCATCCGCCACGCCCTTGGCCTCCTCGCGGGCGGCATCGCCCTTGCCCTTGGCCTGGGCCGCGACGATCTCGGCCTGGCGCTGGGCCTGGATCAGCTCGTAGCGCTTCTGCTCGGCCTTCTGCTCCTCGATCTGCTTGGCCTCGATGGCCTTCTCGTAGGCCGGGTCGAAGCGGATGTTCGCGAGCGCGGCCTCCTTCAGCTCGATCCCGTACTTCACGAGCCAGGTCGTGAGGCCTTGCTGGACATCGGCCTTGATCGCTGGACGTTTGAAGAGTATCTCCGCGGCGTTGTGGGTGGCGGCCTCCGCCTTCAGGACCTCCTGGGCCGCAGGGTCGATGATCACGGAGGAGTAGCCGCGCCCGATGGTCCGGAACACCTCAGGGGCGCGGTCCGAGATCAGGCGGTAGTTAAGCACCATGTCCACGTGGACCGCCTGGAGATCCTTGGACGCCGCATCGTATTTCGCGGTGTGCTTGTGCACCCGCGCGTCCATGATCTCGACGTCGTAGAGCGGGTTCAACAAGAGGTTCAACCCCTCGCGAAGCGGGACCGGGTCCACCTGCCCGAAGAGCACCTTGACCCCGACGTGGCCCGCCGGGATGATCCGGAGGATCGAGAAGGCGAGGATCACAGCCGGGATCCCGACGGCGAACACCAGGATGGTCCGGCGCACCATCGCGCCGAGCGGAGCCGGGAAGAGGTCCACCCGGCGTCGAAGCGCCGCGTGGACCGCCAGACCTGCCAGGAGCACGATCGCGGCAAAGATCAGCTTCTCCATGGTTCACCCTCCTCTTCTCACCGGTAGCAGTCGGGCGGCTGCTTCACGGTGCTCCAGAAGACCGGGTCGTGGCTCGGGAAGATCTGACCCTTCACGAGACGGGCGATGGTCTTGAGCCGCTTGATCGAGTGCAGCGCCTGTGTCGGGTTCCAGACCACGCCGGGCACCCGTTCCTGGTCGATGTGCTCCTGCCAGTAGCAGCAGTCTCCGGCCAGGATGACCGGCCCGGACTCCTCCAGCTCCACCAGGAGCGACTGGTGGCCGGGCGTGTGGCCGTCGCTCCTGAGCACCGTGACACCAGGCACGAGCTCCAGATCGCCCTCGATGAGCCGCCACCGGTAGCCGGGCAGGTCGAAGTTCTTCCGGTAGTAGAGGTACGCGTAGAAGGACGCCGGATAGTGGCCGTAGGCGTATTCGTCCTGCTGGACGACCAGCTCGGACTTGGGGAAGAGCGAGGCGCCTCCGGCGTGGTCGAAGTGGAGGTGGGAGAGCACGACCAGGTCCAGTGCGTCCGGCTCGAGGCCGATGGAGTCGAGGCGGTGGACCAGGAGGTCCGCCTCGGTGAAGCGGGCGAGCGGGTCGGTGCGAATGAGGCCGGGCACCGCGCGCGGGGAGAAGCCGGTGTCGAAGAGGACGGTGGCGTCGGAGGTCTTGACCAGGTAGCAGGCCACCGGGATCTGCACCTGCTCGGCCGAGCGCTCCCCGTAGAAGAGGCCGCTCCGCTCGAACCCGATGAAGCCGTTCTGGAGCGCGTAGAGACCCTGGACCGCCACGGGGCGAATTATGGCACGGGAGCGCGCGGCTCGCCAGTCACCCCCCGGCCGACGGCGTTAGCGCTTCAGGTGGCGCGCGAAGAACTCCTCGACCCGGCGGCGGGCGTCGGCTGCCGCCGCGGCATTGTAGCCGACCGTCGCGCCGCAGCAGCCCCCCGGGCGGTTCCGGTTCTCGACGTTCGGGAGCACCTGGAGGGGCTGGCCCTCGACGTCGAAGTAGTGGTAGGCGCCCCGGTACGTGACGATGGTGGCGTCCGAGCCGCGGGAGCGCATGGCCTCCACCATCTGGGCGCACTCGAAGGCGAGGGTCCAGTCGTCGGCTTCACCGATGAGGACGAGCAGGGGTTTGACCACCCGCTCCGCCACGAGCGAGAAGCATCCGCCCGGATAGACTGCCACGGCGGCGGCGTAGCCCGGGTTCGGGAGCGTCAGGCCGCGCTTGACCGCGCGCTCCAGGCTCGGGCCGTTGATCAGGGCCATCGAGTACACGCCGCCGTTGGACCAGCCGATCGCGCCGATCCGGGCGGGATCCACGAACCCGAGCGACTGGAGGTAGCGGAGCGCACCTATTCCGTCGTCGAAACGCCAGAACCGGTCGATCTCCGGCCCCTCCTTCGAGCAGATCTCTGTCAGCCCCCGCGAGGTCCAGCTGTCGAGGACGAGGGCGACGTATCCGCGCTCCCGAAACCAGCGTCCCCAGTCGTGGTGCGAGGCGGAGACGCCCTCGCAGCCGTGGAGGAGGACGACAGCGGGGAACGGCCCCGGCCCTTCAGGTCGGTAGAGCGTCGCCGGGATGCGGGCCGGGGCGTTCGGCGCGACGTTGAGGAACGAGACATGGCCGGCGCAGCCGGCGAGGGCGAGCGCGGCCAGAAGCCCTCCCAGGATCTTTTGTTTCATGCTCCTCAAGATACGACACCCCCTTGCCCGGGAAAAGTCGCGCCATGGCACGGGCGTTCCGCCCTCGGGTCGGGCACAATGCCTGGAGCAGCGCTCATCGGTACCCGGTAAATACCTGATTTCAAGAGCCCGGCCGTTGGCATCCCATCTGCACACTTGTCACACCGAGAAGCATCGGGCGAAAGGAGGGGAGTGTGAGATGGACTTCTGGTACGACCTGCGCCTCCGGGAGCTGTGCGGCGAGGCTGACGCCGCCGAGGAGATACTGGCGGATGCGATGGTGCCGGACGCCTACGGGACAGAGTCGCCAGACCCCGCCGACAAGCCGAGGGACGGCCGGGTGATCGCGCCGCTCCACTGGTGGTAGGCGGTCGCTCGGAGTCCGGCGAGCCCGAACGGGCGGGACCATAAGGCCCGTCGGCCGTCGACTCTCCCTCGTCACGCCGCCGCTCGCCTGACCCTGGCGCGGCGTTCCCCTGACCTCTTTCCCGCCCTGAACGTGCCCTCCGGCCCTGGCCCTCCCGAGTCTCTCCGGCTATACTAGGCGCTGTCGGAGTAACGCCCTTCGAGCGCGGGCTTCGCCCGCGCAACCGATTCCTGGGGGAGGCCTCGGAGGGCGCGTCGAGGCCCCCTCCGACTGTGAATCGCGCCCCTTTGGGGGAAGCCATGGACTTCGCCTTCACCGAGCAGCAGGAGATGATCCGCAAGGAGGTCTCCGCCCTGGCGCGCTCCTTCTCCTGGGACTACTGGCTCGAGAAGGACCGGAAGGCCGAGTACCCCCAGGAGTTCGTCGACGCCTTCGCGCGCAGCGGCTGGCTGGGGATCATCGTTCCGGAGGAGTACGGCGGCTCGGGGCTCGGGGTCACCGAGGGCTCGATCCTGCTCCACGAGATCTGCGCGGCCGGGGCCGGGACCAGCGGCGCCTCGCCGATCCACTTCTACGTCTTCCCGCCGATGCCGCTGATCAAGCACGGGAGCGAGGCGCTGAAGCGCAAGACCCTGCCGAAGATCGCGACCGGCGAGATCGTGATGTCCTTCGGCGTGACCGAGCCCAACGCGGGGACGGACACCTCCCGGATCCAGACGCGGGCGGAGAAGAAGGGGGACCGCTGGATCATCAACGGGCGCAAGGTCTGGAACACGAACGCCCGGCACGCGACGAAGATCCTGCTCCTGGCGCGGACGACGCCACGCGAGCAGGTCGCGAGCAAGCCCTTCAAGGGCATGACGCTCTTCTTCGCCGACTTCGACCGCACCCGGATCACGGTGCGCGAGATCGAGAAGCTCGGGCGGGCTGCGGTGGATTCCAACGAGATCTTCATCGACAACCTGGAGGTTCCCGAGGAGGACGTCGTGGGGCAGGTGGGCGAAGGGTTCTACCACCTGCTCGACTCGCTCAACCCCGAGCGGATCCTGACGGCCATCGAGGCGGTCGGGATCGGCCGGGCAGCGCTGGAGCGGGCGGTCCAGTACGCCAAGGAACGGATCGTCTTCGACCGGCCCATCGGGAAGAACCAGGCCATCGCCCACCCTCTCGCCGGCGCCTGGGCAAAGCTCGAAGCTTCCGAGCTCATCTGCTGGAAGGCCGCCTGGCTCTACGACCACGGCCGCCCCTGCGGGGCCGAGGCCAACACGGCCAAGCTCGTGGCCGCGGAGGCGGGCTTCGAGGCCTGCGACGTAGCGCTCCAGACGCTCGGCGGCTTCGGCTACGCCAAGGAGTTCTACGTCGAGCGCCTCTGGCGTGAGATCCGGCTCTACAAGATCGCGCCGGTCTCCCAGCAGATGGTGCTCAACTACCTCTCCGAGCACGTCCTGGGCCTCCCGCGCTCATACTAGCTCGCGGCCGCCCGCCGGCATGGATCGCGACGCAACGTTCGCTCAGGTGCTGAGGCTCGTGCCGGGGCGGACCGCGCTCATCGTCGTGGACATGCAGAAGGGGTTCCGGTGCGTCGTGGTCGAGGACGGTGTGGCAACCCTCTGGCCCGAGATCCAGCGCGCGACGCTCGACATCATCCGGCGCGCCTACGCGCGCGTCGCGTCGGCCAAGGAGGTCGCCGACGAGATGGCCCTGTGGTAGGGTGTTGACGCGGGTCGAGGGCTGGCCCGTGTGGAGGTGCCAGGCATGAACTTCCTCGGAGGGGGGCTCCGCCCCCCTTCCGAACCTCCCCCCGGGATTGCGCCGGCCGGGTACCCACCCCGAAGGGGTGGGTGGGCGCTCGAAAGGGACGGTGCTGAATCATGAGGGAAGGTGGTCCAGTGAACGCGTCTCTCAAGTTCCACGGCGTGATCCCGGCGAACCTCGTGCCCTTCAGGCCCGACCTCTCGATCGACGAGGCCGCCTACCGGAAGCACCTGCGATGGCTGGCCGACACGCCCGGCGTCACCGCCATCACGGTCAACGGCCACGCCGCCGAGGTCTCCTCGCTCTCGCGGGAGGAACGGCGGCGGGCGCTCGAGCTGGCCCTCGACGAGGTCGGGGACCGCCTCCCCCTGATCGCTGGCGTCTACAGCGACGGCACCCAGGAGGCCATCGAGCTGGCCGGCGACGCCAGGGCCGCCGGCGCCGCGGGGATTCTCGTCTTCCCGCCCACGCTCTTCATGTGGGGCGCGCGCGAGAAGCCGGCGATGGCGCTCCGCCACTTCTCGGCGATCGCCAAGGCCGTGGACATCCCGATCGTCGTCTTCGAGTACCCGCCCGCCTCGGGGATCGGCTACAGCCCGGAGACGCTCGCCAAGCTCGCCATGATCCCCTCGGTCGTCGCGGTCAAGGACTGGTCGAACGACATCGTGGCCTTCGAGCAGAACCTCCGGGCCGTTCGGGCCACCGGCCGCCCCGTCGCCATGCTGTCGAGCTTCACGATGTCGCTCTTCGCGTCCTTCGTCCTCGGCGCCGACGGCTGCATCTCGGGGATGGGGAGCGTCGCCGCGGACCTCCAGGCCGAACTCTTTGCCGCTGTCCAGAAGGGCGATCTCGAAACGGCCCGCAGGATCAACGACCGCCTGGAGCCGCTCGTGCGCGTCTTTTACGCCCCGCCCTTCGTGGACATGCACAACCGGATGAAGGAGGCGCTGGTCCTGCTCGGCCGCATTCCGCAGGCGGTCGTTCGCCCGCCGCTGACCCCGATCAACGACGAGGAGCGGGCGCGGATCAGGGAAGCCCTCAAGGCGGCGGGACTCCTGCCGACCTGATCCCGCGGCCAGACTTGGCGCGCCCCTGATCGCGAGAGGGCCACCTGTGGCCGGATCGGCTCTTCCCGGGCATGTCCAGACGGTCCTCGGTCCCGTCCCGGGAAGGTCCCTGGGGATCACGCTCCCCCACGAGCACCTGCTCGTCGACATCAGCTGCTCGTTCACCGAGCCCCAGGCCGCGAGCGCGCGGGGCCGCGCGTACGAGCCGGTGAGCCTCGCGAATTTGGGCTGGGTCCGGTATCACTGGACCAGCAACCTGGACAACCTGAAGCTCCTGGACGAGGCGACGGCCCGGGACGAAGCCCTCCTCTTCCGCGCGGCGGGCGGCCTCACGATCGTCGATCCCACCAACGTCGGGCTCGCGCGGGACCCGGCCGGCCTCGCCCGGATCGCGCGGGCGACCGAGCTGAACATCGTCATGGGCGCCGGCTACTATGTCGGGGCGAGCCATCCCCGCGACATGGGGAGCCGGACCGGCGAAGAGATCGCGCGGGAGATCATCCGGGACGTCACGGTCGGGGTGGGCGACGCCGGCATCCGGTCCGGGCTGATCGGCGAGATCGGCTGCTCCTGGCCCTGGACGGAGAACGAGCAGAAGAGCGTCCGGGCTGCGGTCTGGGCCCAGCGCGAGACGGGCGCGCCCCTGATGATTCACCCGGGGCGGGACGCGAAGGCGCCCACGGAGATCCTGGACGCCGTCCGGCGCCACGGCGGCGACCCGAGCCGCACCATCATCTGCCACATCGATCGCACGATCGCTGACCACGGGCAGCTCCTCGATCTCGCCGCCACCGGCTGCTACCTCGAGTACGACCTCTTCGGGCTGGAAGGATCGTACTACCCGTTGAACCCAGGCTTCGACATGCCGAGCGATGGCCAGCGGATGGCCTGCGTGCTCAGGCTGATCGAAGCCGGCCATCTGAACCAGCTCCTCGTCTCCCACGATATCTGCCAGAAGATGCGCCTGACCCGCTACGGCGGCCACGGCTACCACCACCTGCTCGTGAACATCGTGCCGCGGCTCAGGCGCAAGGGCCTCGATGAGGCCACCATCCGGGCGCTCCTCGTGGAGAATCCGGGGCGCGTCTTTAGCTTTGCCTGAGAGAGCGGATGGCGCGGCGGAAGGTCCTGGTGACGGGCATGAGCGGGCTGATCGGCGGCGCGGTGCGCAAGCGCCTGGAGGGGAAGTACGACCTTCGGGCGCTGAACCGGCGCCCCGTGAACGGCGTGCCGTGCCACCGGGCCGACATCGCCGATCTCGACGGGATCCGGCCCGCCTTTGCGGGGATTGACGTCGTCGTCCACCTCGCGGCCCTTGCCCGCGTCAGCGCGCCGTGGGAGGAGATCCTGAGGCACAACATCGTCGGGACGTACAACGTCTTCGAGGCGTCGCGGGAGGCGGGCGTGACGCGCATCGTCTACGCCAGCAGCGGCGCGACGGTGAACCGGTACGAGCAGGAGTTCCCGTACTCGGCCCTCGTCGCGGGACGCTACGACGAGGTGGGCACGTGGACGAAGCTGACCCACGAGACGCCGCCGCGTCCCTCGGGCCTCTATGGCTGCAGCAAGCTCTGGGGAGAGGCGCTCGCCAGGTATTACGCCGGCGAGTACGGAATGTCCGTGATCTGCCTGCGGATCGGCGCGGTGAACGGGGAAGACCGGCCGACCGCGCCGCGCGAGTTCTCGGTCTGGTGCAGCCAGCGGGACGTGGCGCAGATGATCGAGAAGTGCATCGCGGCGCCCGACAGCGTGCGATTCGACGTCTTCTACGTCGTCTCCAACAACAAGTGGGGGTACCGTGATCTCGACCACGCGCGCACCGTTGTCGGGTACGAGCCCGAGGATCGGGCCGAGGATCATCGGTAGACCGATGCGGTTGCGCGAGCGTGTCCGGCGGGGGGTGGTCTCCCTGTGCTGATCGGCATCGACGTCGGCGGCACGTTCACGGACCTCACGGTGGTCGACGCGGCCACGGGCGCGATCCAGGTCACGAAGGTTCCGTCCACGCCCCGGGACGAGGCGCGGGCGGTCCTGAAGGGGCTGGCCGAGCTGGGCGTGGCCAGCACCCGGGTCAGCCGCATCGTCCATGGCACCACCGTCGGGACCAACGCCATCCTCCAGAAGCGCGGGGCGCGCGTCGCGCTCGTGGCTACGGAAGGCTTCAGGGATCTCATCGAGATTGGCCGGACCAAGCGGAACATCCCCGCGCTCTTCAATCCGACCTTCGTCAGGCCCAAGCCCGTGGTGCCGCGGCCGCTCCGCTTCGAGGTCAGGGAGCGGGTGCTCCACGACGGCCGCGTGCTGACGCCGCTCGACGACACCAGCGTGGCGCAGCTGATCGGCGCGCTCAAGCGCGTGGAGCCCGAAGCCGTCGCCATCTGCCTGCTCCACTCGTACGCGAACCCCTCGCACGAGAAGCAGCTGGCCGAGATGGTGCGGGAAGGCCTCTCCGGGGTTCCGATCTCGTGCTCCGCGGAGGTGGTCCCCGAATACCGCGAGTTCGAGCGCTTCTCGACCACCGTCCTGAACGCCTACCTCCAGCCCCTGGTGGAGCGCTACCTGGAGGGCCTCGAGCGCGAGCTGCTGGGCTGTGGCTACCGGGCGGGGGTCCTGACCGTGGGCTCGAGCGGCGGGATCATGACCCTCCAGACCGCCATGCGGCTCCCCATCAAGACGCTCTTCTCAGGCCCCGCGGGAGGCGTGAGCCAGGCGCTCTTCGTCGCGCGTCAGGCGGGCTTGTCCGACCTCATCACCTACGACATGGGCGGGACCAGCACCGACGTCTGTCTGGTCAGGGGTCTCTCGCCGGTCATCGCGACGGACAACCTGATCGCCGCGTTTCCGGTGAAGGTCCCGCAGGTGGACATCAACAGCGTCGGCGCCGGCGGCGGGAGCATCGCCTGGGTTGACGTGGACGGGGCGCTCCAGGTCGGGCCCCAGTCCGCGGGTGCCGACCCGGGTCCGGCAGCCTACGGTCTCGGCGGCAGCGAGCCCACGGTCAGGGACGCGAATCTTGTGCTCGGCAGGATCAGCGCGGACCGCCCTCTCGGCGGGACGATCAGGCTGGACCCCCGGCTCAGCCGCGAGGCGATCGGCAGGCTCGCCGATCGGCTCGCGGGGCTCGACATCGCCCGGCTGGCTGAGGGGATTATTAGAATTGCCGTGGCGCGCATGACGTCATCCATTCGTGAGATCTCGATCCAGCGCGGCCACGACCCGCGGGAGTTCACCCTGGTCGCCTTCGGCGGAGCCGGGCCCATGCACGCGATCCCGGTGGCTGAGGAGCTGGCGATCAGGCGGATCCTGGTGCCGCGTTTCCCCGGAAACTTCTCGGCCCTCGGCCTTCTCGCCTCTGACATCCGGCATGACGACGTAAGGACGCGGATCGGCCGGCTCGAAGACCTCGGTCTGGGCACGATCATGACCGTCTTCCAGGAGATGAGAGCGGCGGCAGCGGCGCGCCTGCGGGAGGAAGGCTTCAGGCCGGGCGAGATGAGCTTCGACTTCTCCCTCGACCTCCGCTACCTCGGCCAAGCCTTCGAGCTGAATGTCCCAGTAGCTCTCGAGACCATGTCCCTGGCGTCAATCGCCCGCGACTTCCACGCACGGCATCTCAAGACGTACGGCCACGCGGACGAGCAGGGAACCGTGGAGGTCGTCAACCTGAGGCTCTCGGCCTTCGGCGCGGTGCCGAAGCCCGGGCTGCCGCCCTATCGGAGCGATGTCCGGGATTTGCAAGGAGCGCTCATCGAGGGGCGCGAGGTCTACTTCGACGATCGCTTCGCTTCCTGCCCGGTCTACCGCCGCGATCGGCTGCCGACCGGGGCTGCCCTGGACGGCCCGGTCATCGTCGAGGAGTTCGGCGCCACCACCATCCTCTTTCCTGGCTGGCGCGCCGCCGTTGACCCCTGGGGCAACCTCCTTCTCGCGCGGGACTGACTTCGCTGCGGCCGTCTCGCGGTATCGGGCCTGGGTCCCGGGTGACGTTGGCACGCATCGACCGGAAGACTTTGGCCCGAGGATCCTGCCTCGACCCTAAAAACGCTCTAAGGAGCCCAACGCCGCACCAGACCTGACAAGTCGTGCACCCATTTGGTGAAAGGAGGACCAAAGGGGGCAGTCGTAGTATCGTAGGCTCGGGTGGTACGGCG
>JACQWB010000275.1 GCA_016209385.1 Candidatus Rokuibacteriota bacterium | reverse complement strand
GCCCAACCCAGAAGCCAGGCGAAGGGCGGCGGGGTAGCTGAGCCGTGCGCGTGCTGGTGGTCGAGGATGAGCCGATCGCCGAGGTCCACGGCGGGAGCATCCAGGTCGAGAGCGCCCCCGGGCAGGGCAGCACGTTCGACGTCCGCCTTCCTCTCCCATGAGAAGATTTTCATCTGCAGCTCATCTCGCCTGAACCTCCGCTGTTTAGCCTAATCTCAGTACATGCCAGCAGGGTCTCCGCGGCGGTGAGCCGGCGGGGCTCCGGCAGGCCGAGATCTCCGATGGGCAGAGGAGGAATGGACATGCTGAGGTGGATACGAGGAGAGCACGGGCGACCCATCCCGCGATGGGCGCCGATCCTGGGTCTCCTGCTCCTGGGCCTGGTGTTCGGAGCGGGGCTGTCCACGACTGGGTGGCTGCACGCGGCGGGAGACGGAACCCCGATGGCCGTCACGGCCGCCCCGTCCCCCGCCCAGCCCCCGGCCTCGTTCGCCGGCCTGGTCGAGAAGCTCTCCCCGGCGGTGGTGAACATCCGGATCACCAGGGTGGAGCGCGCCGCCGAGGGGCCCATGGCGATGCCGTTCGGCGATGACGAGGGGCCCTTCGGGCCACTGTTCCGGCGCTTCTTCCGAGAAGGGCCGCGGAGCTATCGCCTGCAGGGCGCCGGGTCGGGGTTCATCATCGGGCCGGAGGGGTACATCGTCACGAACAGTCATGTTGTGGAGGGCGCCACGGAGGTGACCGTGGTCCTGGCCGACAAGGAGGAGTACCCGGCCAGGGTGGTCGGGCGCGACCCGAAGACCGACCTCGCCCTCCTGAAGATCACGCCCCGCGGCAGGTTGACGCCCGCGGCCCTCGGCGACTCCGACCGGCTGCAGGTCGGCGACTGGGTGGTGGCGATCGGGAACCCCTTCGGCCTGAGCAACACGGTTACCGCGGGGATCGTGAGCGCCAAGGGCCGGGTGATCGGCCAGGGACCGTATGACAACTTCATCCAGACGGACGCGGCGATCAACCCGGGCAACTCGGGCGGCCCGCTGTTCAATCTGCAGGGTGAGGTCGTCGGGATCAACACGGCCATCTTCACGCGAACCGGGGGCTCGGTCGGCGTCGGCTTCGCGGTCCCGATCAACCTGGCCAGGAGCCTGCTCCCCCAGCTCGAACGGGGGAAGGTCATCCGCGGCTATCTGGGCGTGCAGATCCAGGACGTGACCCCCGAGCTGGCTGCCGCGATGAATCTGAAGGGGCGGCAGGGCGCCCTGGTGGCGAGCGTCGTCGAGCAGGGGCCGGCCGCGCAGGGCGGGGTCCAGCGGGGCGACGTCATCACGGCGTTCAACGGCAAGCCGGTGGCGGACGCCACGGCGCTGCCGCCCCTGGTCGCCACCACCGCGCCGGGCACGACAGTGCCGGTGACGGTGCTGCGGAACGGGCAGTCCCGGACCCTGACGGTCACGATCGGGCGTCAGCCGGAGGAGTCGAGGGAGCGGGGCCCGGCCGGGCCGCGGTGAAGCCGTATGACCCGCTGCTGCTGGTGGTCCAGCGGGAGGAGGCCGGCCCCTACGTGCCCCCCCGGATGAAGTAGCGTTCCCTTACGCGGTTCGCCCTCCGGGCAGGGCGGTGAGACGGCACCCCCGCCCGTACGAGGGGAGGCGGCCCTCCCCCCTGCCCGCCTCCCCTCATGAGGGCCTTTTACCTGCCTTCCTGCGCCGTCCGCGCCCGCGCCTCTTCCACTCTTCTCGCGTGAAAAGCGCACTGCCTGGCGCCTCAGCACCAGTAGCAGAAGCGGAGGTACGGGCGCTCCAGTTGGAACGGCGGGGGAGGCCCAATGCGCTTCGCCACCTGGTGCTCGCGGGAGGGATCCAGACGACCCGAACCGGGCGGCGACTGGAGTGACGCGCATCCCGCCAGGCCCAGGCTCACGGCGAGCACGAGCGTCATCCACGCGTGGCGCCTTACTGCTCGTCCTCTGCCTGTCATGTCGCTCCTCAATTGGCGTTCTGCCCTCGGGGTGTGCCTAGAGCAGGGGGCGTGCCAGAGGCTGGCCGGCGAGCCGTGAACCCTTCGGATGTCAGGGGGTTGGGGAGGAGCGCCAGGTGGGGCCGGTCAGGAGGAGGTCCAAGATGCGAGCGCTGAGCCGTCTTCACGGTGTAAAGCTCACACGATACCGTGTAACCTTTACATGCCTGCATCTCGGTCGAATATTTAGCGTGCTCGCCTCCAGGATGGCGCTAACTGAAATCACGATGCTTTCTCTCCCCGTCGCCCCCTCCGCCGACCTGGCATGCCGGTTGCCCTGATCTCAACCGAACGTCTGGTGAAGAGATTCCAGAGCGCGCCTTTGCCGGCTCTGGCCCCTCGGCCTCAATAAGGAGCTACGGGAAGGAGGGAAACACATGGGCGTGAAGACGATCTCCCTGATCATCCTCGCCCTGATCGCGGGTCTGGTCGCCGGGCCGGTGTGGGGCGCCCAGCCGTCCGGCAAAGTTGACCAGAATCTCGCCGACCAGGGCCAGAAGATCGAGCGGGCCGCGGCCCGGGCCGAGGCCGGCCAGGTCACGGCCAGAATCGTGGAGGCGTGGAGCGGCACGAAATTCAAGTTCGACGCCGCCAGCGACCCTCGCCCCCTGACCGCGCAGGATGTCCAGACCCTGCGGGACAAGGGGCTGGGCTTCGGGGAGATCTCCATCCTCCTGGCGCTGACCGCCAGGCAACCGGACCCCGCCACGGCCAAGCCCCTGAACGACATCCTGGCCATGCGTCAGGCCGGCAAGGGGTGGGGCGAGCTGGCCCGGGAGCTCGGCTACCGGAACCTGGGCACGGTCATCAGGAGCGTGAGGGCGACGGAGAAGGCCGTCGCGCGGATGGCCAGGCCGATGGAGCGCCCGGAGAAGATGGGGGCCCCCGAGAGAGGGGACCGGCCTGAGATGCCGGAACGCCCTAAGAGACCGGAACGCCCTGGCTCCTCCCACGGCGAGCGTGGCGAGAAGGGGAGATGAAGCGGTCGCTCGTGCTGGCCATGGGTGGCGCGCTCCTGCTGCTCGTAGGGGTGGCCCGATGGCACCTCGTCGAGCCCGGTGAGCCATCGGCCCAGCTGCTCACCGGAGAGCTCTGGCAGAGGATGTCGCCGGACGCCAAGGTGGCGTTCGTGTGGGGGATCGGCAACCTCGTGGAGTTCGAGCGCGTCCAGGCTGGGACTCCCCCGGCGGGGAGCAAGAGCTTCATCCCGTTCCTGACGAGGGGACTGAAAGGGAGACCGATCAACGAGGTGGTCCAGCAGGTGGATGCCTACTACCAGGCTCACCCCGATCAGGTCAGGCGACCGGTGCTCGATGTGCTCTTCCGGGCCGTGGTGCTTCCCGCGTTGGGCCCGGAGGGGAAAGGAGGGAAGGGCAGGTGACACGGACGCTGTCTCTCGTACTCGTCCTGGTGCTGTTGGCCACCGTCGGGTGCGCGAACATGACGCCCCAGCAGCAGCGGACCCTGAGCGCCGGCGCGATCGGCGCGGCCGGTGGGGCGGCCCTCGGCGCCATTGTCGGAGGGAGTCCCACCATCGGGGCGGCGGTCGGCGGCGCGGTCGGCGTGGTCGCCGGCGCGCTGTGGGAGGACTTCAACAGGGCCCTGGGCGGCGGCAAGAAGAAGGAGTAGCCCGGACTCCCGGTCGCCCCAAGACCGGTTCGCCCTCCGGGCAGGGTGGCGCTAAGAGACCCTGCCCGTCCGAGGGGAGGCGGCCCTCCCCCCAATCCGCCTCCCCTCGTCGAGGGCTTCACCCGCCATCTCGCTCACGGTAGGGCCGGGCCGCCCGCACGAAGGTCCCGTGTGAGGCCATAGAGCGGGAGGCCAGGACCACCCCCCTTGACGTCTCCCTCGATTGGGCATATGTTTCGGGCCCTCACAAACGCAATGTCCGGCCCTCTCAGGGGAGGCAGGCAATGTCCCTGGATCGGGTGTCTGGACAGCCCCTGGGCGCCCTTGTTGGCCCCGCTTTTGGCCGGCGAGGGCGTTTGCGTCTCCGGGACCCCCCAGCAGCAGCTGAGCAGACCCGCCGGTCCGCCTGTGGCATTCGGCTCCCGATGTTCGAAGCTACGACCAATGAGGAGGAGGGCCCGAAATGCCGTACTACCTACTGCAGGCAGCCTACACAGCTGAGGCGTGGGCGAGCCTCGTCAAGAACCCGCAGAATCGCCTCGAGGCGGTACGGCCGGTGATCGAGAAGCTCGGGGGGAAGATCGAAGCAGGGTGGCTGGCCTTCGGGGAGTACGACATTGTGGCGATTTGCCAGCTACCTGATAACACGAGTGCCGCGGCGTTTTCCATGGCGGCCGCAGCAGGGGGTGCGGTGAAGGCGATCAAGACCACGCCGTTGATGACGATGGAAGAGGGGCTGGCCGCCATGAAGAAAGCAGCAGGAGCAGGGTACCGCCCACCCAGCAGCTAGCCGAATCCCCGTTGGCTGTGCCGGATGGCCAGTTGTGGGGGGTTATAGGAGGGCACCTGAGAGGAGGAGGATCGGCCATGAAGATACGTTCATTTGGCGCAGCAGCAAAAATCGGATTCGTGCTGCTGTTGGCGCAAGGCGTGGCGGCAGAGGCCGCTGAAGTCAAGGTCATAGCGGGCGCCGCAATGTCGGGGGTAATCGGGGAGCTCGGCCCCCAGTTCGAACGCACGACGGGCCACAAGCTCGTGATCCAGTACGGCTTGGCCCCTGCCTTGAAACGGCAGATCGAGGCCGGTGAGGCCTTCGACCTCGTCATCCTCTCTCGCGCTCCGATGGATGATCTGACCAAACAGGGCAAGATCGCTGCCGGCACGCGCGCTGAGATCGCTCAGGTCTGCATGGGCGTCGCCGTGCGCGCGGGTGCACCCAAGCCCGACATCGGTTCGGTCGAGGCGTTCAAGCGCGCGCTGCTCAACGCGAGTTCGATCACCTACACGGCGGACAGCACGACCGGCATCCATCTTGCAAAAGTGTTCGAGCGCCTCGGCATCGCCGAGCCGATGAAAGCCAAGGCCAAGCCGCAGCAGGTCCCCTTGCGTACTCCTCAGGCCGTCGCCGACGGCGAGGCCGAGCTCGGAATTGCGCTCACCAACATACTTCTGTCCGTCCGCGGTGTGGAGCATGTCGGTCTGCTGCCACCGGAGCTGCAGAACTGCCTCGTCTTCTCGGCCGGCGTTGGTGCCGCCGCCAAACAACCGGACGCGGCCAAGGCGCTGATCAAGCATCTCACGGCACCAGCGGCCGCGGTGGTGATCAAGGCGAAGGGCATGGAGCCTGCCACTCCGTGATGGTGAGTGCCGCTCTGAGCCGGGTTGCGGCCTAACTTAACTTTAGTTGGGCGGATAAGGAGATATTCCCGTGGTGCGGAGACTCCGAGTCGACCCGGATGCAGGGCTATGGCGTTTCAGCCGCTTCGCGAGCGTATCGGCTCGTTGGGAGGGTCTAATGTTGCGCTCGAAAGCACCTTGGTCGGTGGTGGGTGGGTTATTGCTCGCGCTCGGCAGCGTGTCGGCCGAGGCGACGGACTTCAACACGCTGTTGAAAGGCGACTTTGCGTTTACCGGCGTGACCACCTGCTTCACTTCGTTCGATGGCTTTGATGGCAATTTCATTCCGATAGGGACGCGCACGTTTGCAAGCTCCAGCAGCGTAATCGGGGTCCGCACGTTCAACGGCGACGGCACGGGAAAGGCTCGCACGACTGTGGCGGGTGTTGGCTTGCCCTCAACGACCCCAACGTTTTTCAATCCGGGCGGCGCTAATTCAAGCACCATGGACGGCGACTTCACCTACGAGGTCAATGAGGACCGGACTGTCGTAGTCAGGGGGCCGATGTCCACCGGCACCATTCTCGAGGGGCCGCGCTCGGGCGAGCAGATCCGATACGACCATGTTCCCGAGCTTGTTGGCTGGATCTCCAAGGACCTGCGCACGATCGTCGTGGCGCACCGGCGCCTGCAAGTGGAGACGCTCACGTTTCTGTCCGAGGGGCTCGTGCTGCCGCGGATCTGCTATCGAACGAGGGTCGGGATCGAGCTAAAGAACCGCTAACTACAGCTAGGCGTGGGCGTCATCGGCGCTCTTGTGGGCCTGGCCGTGTTTCGTCTTTCGGAGAGCGGCCGCCGCTCATGGGGACACGCCGCGGCTGGAACGCTGGCGCTCCCGAGCCGAAGAACTGCGGGTGCCGGGGCATCGGGGTCCCGCGATTGCGGGGTAAATGTGCTGAAAGGAACCGCCGTATCTGGCTTTAGATGGTATCCGCCCACCAAAGGGGCACGACATGTCCCTGGATTGGGTTGTTGAAGGAGACGCTGACGCCCTCGTTGGCCAGGTTGATGGCCGGCGAGGGTGTTTGTG
>JACQWB010000274.1 GCA_016209385.1 Candidatus Rokuibacteriota bacterium | reverse complement strand
CGAGTAGGATCAAGGCGTTACGGAACACGTGGCGACCAGGCGCGGCTGCCGACCACGTAGGGAGTTCCTCGATAGGGGCTCCACGACCGGGAAAGCCCAAGGGCTTGTGGCTGACCGGCAAGTTATCTTAGCGGCGATGGCCTTAAGGCTGGGCTCAAGAATATGGGCCTCGAGGAAGGTCGCGATGTGACGTTCGATATCCGCTTCACCAGGGGTGACCCGCAGGCGACTCCGGTGGCTGCGGCGGCCCTCGTGAAGGAGCGGGTGGACCTCATCTTTTCGGTCCATGAGGAAGCCACGCACGCTGTGAAAGCCGCGACCCAGACGATTCCCATCGTCTTCGTGAGGATAGGCGATCCGGTGGCCGCCGGCATTGTCAAGGAGATCGCCCGTCCGGGGGGGAACATCACCGGTGTGTCGAGTCTGGATACAGAGCTCGTACCCAAACGGCTGGAGATCCTGAAGGCAGTCGTCCCCACACTGCGCCGGGTTTGGGCTGTCTATCACACGGAAGACCGCTCCTCGATTGCGGCCGCCCGAAAGGCCCAGGAGGTGGCCCCGCTCCTGAAGCTGGAGCTGCTGGCGCGGCCGGTGCGAACGTCTGAGGAACTTGCAAGCAGCCTCAAGGGTCTCCGACCGGGGGATGGCCTGCTGTGCCCGCCCGCTGTCTCCATGAACATCCCAAGTGTGATCCTGGACCTGGAAAGATTTTCCCGGGTGCCGGCCGTCTTCTTCAGCGCTTTCTGGGTTCAGGCTGGCGCGATGGTGTCATACGGCTCCGACTTCTACGCTGACGGGGTCCAGGCGGCACGTCTCGTGGCAAAGATTCTCAGGGGAGCGCGCCCCCAGGACCTGCCCGTGGAAGGTGCCAATAAGATCGAGCTCGCGGTTAACCTCAAGGCTGCCAGGGGCCTCGGGGTAACTATTCCCCGTGAGATCCTGGCGCGGGCAGACAGGGCGATCGAGTGAGCCGGGGATCAAGAGATAACGCGAGGGATCGGGCTGGGCTAAACTTCTCGCTGCCTAAGGCGAGCGGACGCCGGCGGGCGCTTGAGACCCCCGGATCGCTCACTTCGGGTATCTGACCATCATGGAGAGGAGGTAACGGCGTGCGCGGGACAGTTTATCTCATTTCTGCAATTCTCGTTGCAGTGATCGCCGTTTTGCTCCTGGCCGGCCCGGCGGTTGCCCTCCGAGTGGGGCAGAAAGCGCCAGAGTTCACTCTGCCCGCCCCCGGCGGGAAGCAGGTCAAGCTGGGAGACCTGTTGGGCAAAGGCCCGGTGGTGATTTACGTGTTCGGCCAGGCCTTCGAGGCGGTCTGAACTGCCGAGATCAGCGGCTTCGAGGCGAACCTCGCCAAGTTCGAAGCCGCGGGCGCCCAGGTCGTGGGCGTGAGCGCAGACAGCCCGGCCACTCTTGAAGCGTTCACCAAGCACAACAACATTAAGCACCTACTCCTGTCTGACTTCGACCGCAAGATGCTCCGGGCCTATGGGGCACTTGTGATGGACAAGAACAGTCCGGTCTACCGGTACGGGAAACGGGCCTATTTCATCCTGGACCGCAAGGGCATCGTCCGCTGGGTGAAGATCCAGGAGAACCGGCTGGACCTCCTGAAGCCCGACGGGGTGCTGGAGGCTGTTGAGAAGTTCGGCAAATGATCAAGAGGGGTTTCGCTCTGGCGAGTCTGGCCATTGCACTGCTCGCGACGGCTACTCTAGGCGATGAGCCGGACTTCGCGGCACTCGGGATCCAGCGCTACGCTCCGCCGAAGCCGGCGCCCCCCTTCGCGCTGCCGGACCTCAACGGTAGGACGGTTCGGCTGGAGGACCTGCGCGGTAAGGTCGTTCTCCTGTACTTCTGGACCACCTGGTGACCGGATTGCCGGGAGGAGTTGCCTTCCGTCAACAAACTCTATAGCGACCTTAAGGGGAGGGGATTCGAAGTTCTCCTGATTAACTTCCGGGAGCCGCCGGAACTGGTGAAGCGTACCGTCAAAGAGCGTGGCTACGTTGCCCCTGTGCTGCTCGATCAGAGCGGCGAGGTAACGGGCAAGGCGTACGGTGTCTGGGGCCCACCGACCGGGTACTTCGTTGACCGGCGCGGGAGGCTCGTTGGACGCGTTGCGGGGCCGCGCAGTTGGGATAGCCCGGCGGCCCGCAATTTCATCCTGGCGCTGCTCGAAGCGCCAGCGAAACGCTGACGCGGGGAGGGGGCGCGTGAGCCGAGGGAGGAAAGGATGAAGCGTTTTGACCTCAGCGGGAGGGTAGCGATCGTCACAGGGGGTAACGGGGGGATCGGGCTCGGCATGGCCCGGGGTATGGGCGAGGCCGGGGCCCACCTGGTGGTGGCGGCGCGAAACCGCGACAAAAACGTCCGGGCCGTCAAGGAGCTTGAAGCCCTCGGCGCTCAGGCTATCGCGGTCGAGGTGGATGTGACCCAGGAGGCCGCGGTGGCGTCCCTCATGGCCGCCACGCTGGAGCGCTGCGGCCGGCTCGACATCCTGGTGAACAACGCCGGGACCAACATTCGCAAGCCCCCCGAGACCTACACGCTCGAGGAGTGGCGGCTGATCCTCGAGACGAACCTGACCTCGGCCTTCCTCTGCTCAAAAGCGGCGTACCCGCACCTGGTGAAGGCGGGCGGCGGGAAGATCATCAACGTGGGCTCCATGCTGTCGATCTTCGGCGCCTCCTTCGGCGCCGTCTATGGCGCGTCCAAGGGCGGCATCGTCCAGCTCACCAAAGCCCTGGCCGTGGCCTGGGCCAAGGACCGGATTCAGGTCAACGCGATCCTGCCGGGCTGGATCGACACCGACCTGACGAAGCAGGCGCGCAAGGACGTGCCGGGGCTCAACGAGCGCGTCCTGGCGCGGACGCCGGCCGGGCGCTGGGGAGTCCCCGACGATCTCGCGGGCCTCGCCGTGTTCCTCGCCAGCTCCGCATCCGACTTCGTCACCGGCACCGCGATTCCCGTGGACGGCGGGTTTTCCACCCAGATGCTGTAGGAGGATCTGTCGATGAGGATTTCCCAGACCACAGCCGTGGTGACCGGAGGGGCATCCGGGCTCGGGCGCGCAACCGCCGAGCGAATCGTCGCCGGAGGTGGCCGCGCCGTCCTTCTGGATCTTCCGACCTCAAAGGGCGCCGAGACGGCCGAAGCGCTGGGAAAGCAGGCGCTTTTCGCGGCGGCGGACGTCACCAGCCCCGAGCAGGTCGAGGCGGCGCTCACGCTGGCGACGGAGCGCTTCGGGCCGATCACCGTCCTCGTCAACTGCGCGGGCGTGGCCGCGGCGGTGCGCACCGCGACGCGGGGCGGACCGCACCCGCTCGACGTCTTCGCGTTCACGATTCAGGTCAACCTGATCGGCACATTCAACTGCATCCGGCTCGCGGCCGCCCGGATGATGCAGAACGAGCCGAACGAGGAAGGGGAGCGTGGCGTCATCATCAACACGGCGTCGGTGGCGGCCTTCGACGGCCAGGTCGGCCAGGCTGCCTATTCGGCGTCCAAGGGCGGCATTGTCGGGATGACGCTCCCGGTCGCCCGCGACCTGGCGGGCTACGGCATCCGGGTGATGACCATCGCCCCGGGTGTCTTCGAGACGCCCATGGCCGGCATGCTCCCCGACAAGGCGCGCGACTCGCTCATCGAGCAGATCCAGTTCCCCAAGCGCCTGGGGCGCCCGTCGGAGTACGCGGCCCTCGTCGCCCACATCCTGGAGAACGTCAAGCTCAACGGAGAGACGATCCGGCTCGACGGCGCGCTCCGGCTGGCGCCCCGCTAAGGAACTCGGAGGGGGCTTCGCCCCCCTTCCGAATCTCCCCCCAGGAAGATTGCGCCGGCAGAGCCGGCGCTCGGTCCTCGGAGGGGGCGTCGACGGCCCCCTCCGCGGCCTCCCCCCGAGGGTGCGCGGGCGAAGCCCGCGCGGCAGCTCGCTGAGCCGACGACTCTCGCCCGGTCTACTCCTTCAGACGGACGACGCTGAAAGCGGCGACGGGCTTGAGGAAGCCCTTGAGCGCGAGCTCCCCGACCAGCTCCACCTCCGCGACGTCCTCGACCACCGCGTAGACCCGCTGGCTCACGAGGATCTGCCCGCCCCGGGCCTCGTCGCATAGGCGAGCGGCGAGATTCGTCACGGTACCGATCGCCCCGTAGTCGAACCGGCCTTCGAAGCCGATCTTTCCGAGGGTGGCATAGCCGAGGGCGATCCCGACCCCGAAGGCGAGCTGGTGGCCGCGCTTCCGCCACCCCGCGCTCATCTCGCCCACGCGCTCGCGCATCGCCACGGCCATCCGAACGGCGCGCGCGGCCGGGTCCGGGCAGGGGAGCGGATCGTTGAAGAAGACCATCATGCCATCGCCGGCAAACCGTTCCAGCGTCCCCTCGAAGCGGAAGATCAGCTCCCCCATCGCGGCATGGTACTCCCTGAGCACGCCCATCACCTCTTCGGGCTCCGCGGTCTCGGCGAACGCGGTGAAGCCGCGCAGGTCGCAGAAGACTACGGTGATCTCGCGCCGGTGGGATTCTAATAACTTCTCGTCGCCGGCGGACATCACGAGCTCGGCGAGCTGGGGGGAGAGGAAGCGCTTGAGCCGGCCGACCCGCTCGAGCTCGGCCAGTTGCGCCGCGACGCGCTGCTCCAGGGTCCGGTTGAACGCTGCAAGCTCCGCCGCCTGCGCTTCGAGGCGCGAGGCCTGTTCCTGGACGGTGTCGTGGAGGGCCTTGATCCGCAGCATGGACTTGACCCTGGCGACCAGCGCGGCCTGGTCCACGGGCTTCGTCAGGTATTCGTCGGCCCCCGCCTCGAGACCGGCCACGACATCCCTGGAGTCGGCCTTGGCGGTGACCAGGATGATCGGGGTGAACGGAAAGGAGGCATCGGCCCTGAGCCGTCGGCAGACCTCGGTCCCGTCCAGCTTGGGCATCATGACGTCGAGCAGGATCAGGTCCGGCTGGGCAGCCCGAGCGACAGCCAGCGCCTCCTCGCCGTCGGCCGCTGTGAGGATCTCGTAGCCGTGGACCGCGAGGCGGCTCTGGATAATCTCCACGTTCATGAGATTGTCATCGACGACCAGGATCCGCGGCGGCGTTCTCACGATGTGACCTCAGCGCGGACCGGGAGCGTGAATTTCCTGGTGTTCCACACGAACGGGCAGCGTGATCCGGAAGGTGGAGCCCCTGCCTGCGTGGGACTCCACCCAGATGCGCCCGCGGTGCAGCTCGATGATGCGTTTGGCGATCGAGAGCCCGACGCCCATTCCGCCCTTCCTCCGGGTGCTGGAACTGTCGACCTGCTGCAACTCCTCGAAGATCTTCTGCTGATCCGCGGGCGCGATCCCCGGTCCCGTGTCAGCCACCGAGACCAGGAACGTCCCATCGGACACCGTCGCCTCCAAGCGGACCTCACCGGCATCGGTGAACTTGATCGCGTTCCCGACGAGGTTCAGCAGCACCTGGGTGATACGCTGTTCGTCGCCCCTCGCGCGTGGCAGGTCCGCGGACACTGCGGCTTTCAGCGCCAGGCGTTTCTCGGCCGCCAGGGGTTGCAGGGACGTCATGACCGCCTGAACGACGTCCTTGAGGGAGTAGTCCGTGAGGGCGAGGGCAAGCTGTCCCGCCTCCAGCTTGGTGAGATCGAGGACGTCGTTGATGAGGCCGAGGAGATGGTGGCCGTTCTTCTCCACCCGGTCCATCGCGTCCCGAGCCTTCCGAGGCACGTCCCCATAGATGTTGTCCAGGACCAGCTTCGTGTAGCCGAGGATGGCATTCAGAACATGACTGTCAGCACGAGGATGGCCTGCTGGTGGAGCCGGCGGGCGCATGCGACCAGGAATTTCGAGACGACCTGCCCCGTCGTATCTCCGCCCCGGAAAGGTGCTCTTGGCTTCATCTCAAACCTCCACGAAGATAAAGAGCATCCCTTCGCCTGTCGCCCGCCTTGAGGCCCGCCCGGATGTCCTCCGACTCGCCTACGGCACGAACTCGCGGATCTTGGCCAGCAGCGCCCGCGGGCTGAACGGCTTCGCCACGTAGGCATCGCAGCCGGCCTCGAACGCTCTGGCATCGTCACCGCTCAGGGCGTACGACGTCACCGCGATGACCGGGATCCCGCGCAGCGCGGGGTTGGCCTTGATGCGGCGGGTGGCCTCGTAGCCGTCGAGGCCGGGGAGCTGGATGTCCATGAGGATCAGATCGGGGCGGTGCCCCTCCGCCAGGGCGATGCCCTCCTCCCCGGTGGTCGCCTCGATCATCTCGTAGCCCGCGCTCGTGAGCAGGTCGCGGACGATCCGGCGGTTGTCCTCCTGGTCCTCGACCACCAGGATCCGCTTGCTCATGGGGTCTCAGTCGGGCGCTCAACGCGCACGGGCAGGGTGAATTTCTCGGAGGGGAGCCCCGCCCTGACCCTCGCGCTGAGGGTCGGCTCCGCCGACCCGCTCGGGTGCCCGCTGAGGAAGCTCGGTCCGGTCGCGCATCCCGCCAGGGGTTGCGCTGGCCGGGTGCCCGCCCCGGGGGCACGGGTAGGCGCTCGAACCGTCACCGATCGGTCGTTCATGCGGCGCCAGCTTGGTGTTCCACGCGAACGGGTAGCGTGAAGCGAAAGGTCGAGCCTTTGCCGAGTTCGGATTCCACCCAGATGCGGCCGCCATGAATCTCGATAATGCGTTTGGCGATGGCGAGGCCGAGGCCGGTGCCGCCCTTGGGGCGGGTAGAGGAGCTGTCGACTTGGTGGAACTCTTCGAAGATCTTCTCCTGGTCGGCGGGGGCAATGCCGGGGCCAGTGTCGGCGACGGAGACGAGGAAAGCGCCGTCGGCGAGAGAGACCTCGATGTGGACCCCGCCGGCTTCGGTGAACTTGATGGCATTGCCGACCAGGTTCAGGAGCACCTGGGTAATCCGGCGCTCATCGCCGCGGCCCCGAGGCAGGTCAGGCGCGATGCTGACCTTCAGCGCGAGCTTCTTTTCCGCCGCCAGGGCTTCCACGGCGGTGACCACAGTCTGGATGATGTCCTTGAGGGAATAGTCGGCGGGCGCGACGGTGAGCTGGCCGGCCTCGATCTTGGAGAGGTCGAGGACGTCGTTGATGAGGCCGAGGAGGTGGCGCCCGCTTTTGTCCACCCGAACCATCACGTCCCGAATCTTTTCCGGCACTGCACCATAGATACTGTCCAGAATGAGTTCTGTATAACCCAGGATGGCGTTGAGCGGGGTGCGGAGCTCATGGCTCATGTTGGCGAGGAACTGGGACTTGTGACGGCTCGCCACTTCCAGTCTCAGGTTGGCCTCTTGAAGCTCTTGGGTGCGGGCTTTGACCTTGGCCTCTAGCTCCTCCGCGTACTGCCTCACCTGCTCGTACAGCTTGGCGTTCTCGATGGCGATGGCGGCTTGGTCGGCGAGGGCGCTCAAGAGCTGTCGATCCTCTTCGTTGAACTTGTTTGGCACCCGGCTGGTCACGGCGAGAACGCCGATCACGGCGCCCCGCGCGTTCAGCGGGACTGCGACAACCGAGCGGATCCCGGCCTCCTGCACCGCAGCGAGGAAGGGGCTGTCGCGGTACTCCTTGGCGTAGTCGTTGACCATCATCGGGGTTGCCGTCGCGATCACGCGCCCGGTCAGGCCTTCGCCCGGCCGGACCTGCACTCTGGCCAGCGCCTCGGGCACCGTGCCGCTATAGGCCTGAATGCCAAACGTGCCGGTGTCCTCCTGGCGGAGCGAGAGCAGGCAGCTCTCCGCCTCCAGGAGGCCTTGGGCGCGCTCAACGATGAGCTTCAGGGCTGGCTTGAGAGCCACCTGGGCCGTTATCTCCTGGCCGATCTCGTACAGCGTGGCGGTCTCCGCGACCTTCCGCCGCAGGGCCCCTTCGTTCTGTTCCAGGCTACTGGTCATTTCGTTAAACGTCATGGCGAGCAGACCGATCTCGTCCCGCGTCGTGACTTCAACGCGCTGGGAGAGATCGCCCGCGGCGATCTGCGAGGCGGCGCGGGCCATGGCACGGAGCGGACTCAGGATGTAGCCGACGAACACGAAGGAGATGAGAACCCCGAGCAGGATGATTGCCAAGGTCAACCCGACGCCCGTCACCAGCGTTCTGCGGATCGTCGCCTGCATGGTCCCGAGAGACATGATGATCTGCACGCTTCCACGCCTGGCGCCCCTGGCCGCCGTGGGCTCGGGCTCCGGCTCTTTGCCGAGCAGCAGCATCGCCGCGCCAAGTTGCTCCTCGGTTCTGCTCGGCGTCGTTACGGCCGTTTCCACGGGAGCCGCGGTATGGTAGACCTCCTGCGTGCCGACCACGTGGTAATGGATCGAGGACGCCGTCACCTGCCCCGCAAGCGCGCTGGCGTGCTCGCGCGCGCGCGCGACAGCCTGTTTGGTGGCTGCTGGAGCGCCGATTTCCTTGAACCCCTGCGCAAGCTCTTTGCCGGCCGCATCGGCGATCAGCACGTAGAGAACGCCCTCCTCCTGCAGGATGCCGTGGATCAGCTCGCGGAGGATGACCTCATCCTCGGTCAGGACGCCGTACTTGCTGTTATGCGCCAGGTTGCGCGTGAGCGACAGCGCGCGCTTCTGAAGCTCGTCCGTGAAGACCTCCTTGGTCTGACCGAGGAAGTACCAGCTCAGGATGCCGCCCACGGCCAGGATCAGGAGGCTGATGGAGGCGATCGCTTTTACCTTCAGCGATACCTTGCCGGGCTGCCTGTTCCCCCGCGCCATCGGACCTTTGCCCGGGGCCATTATCGGTAGACCTTGCTCGCGGTCTTCATGATCTCTGGCGAAAGCGTCAGGCCGATCTTGAGTGCCGTGTTCAGGTTGACGGCGAGGTTGACCTTTGCCGGGAAGATGATGTTGACGCCGGCCAGGCTCAGCCGCCCGCTCGCGATCTCGGTCAGGAGCTGGCACGCCTGACGCCCGATATCGCCGTAATCGGGAGAAAGTGAGGCGAGCGCACCGACCTCCACGAAAATCTCGGAGACGGTGATAAGGGGCAGGTTGTGCTCGAAGGCGGTCAGGGACAGGAACTTGAACGACTCCGGCGTGACCACCGTATCATCCGCGACCATCCAGAGGGCGTCGATCTTCCCGAGCATGCCCCTGAGGGCGGCGGGGACCTGCTTGTGGGAGCTCACAGGAGTCGCGATCAGCTTGAGCCCCAGCTTGTCGGCGACCCGACCGGCTTCGGCGACCGTTGCCCCGGTCTTCTCGGGATCGTAGATCACGCCGATGGTGCGGATGGACGGGGCGAGGGATTTGTAGGTGGCGAACTGTCGCTCAACCGGGATGTCCAGCGCGATGCCGGCGATATTTTGGGCCTCCAGGCTGTGCTTGCGCGGGTTGGGGACCATGACGAAAATCACCGGAATGTTGCGGATCTCTTCCTTCGCGACGCGGGCCGCCAGGGCCCCGATGGCCAGGACGAATCGGGGCTTGCCGGCGATGATCTTTTGGACGATCTCCTTCTTCCCCCGGTCGCTCCCGCCGAGGTTGTATTCGGTGATGGGATCCGGACAAGCGGAAACGAACCCGGCGAGCGCCTTGTTGAACGGTTCGATGTCGTGGCTTTTGATGACGGCGACGGCTTGGGCGGTCGCCCGTGCGGGGCTGAGGAGGGACAGCGACCCAAACGCGAGGGCGAGCGCCGCGAGGAGGACTCTCTGCTGCCGATGGATCCGGCTCGGCCTGCGAGCGATGATCGTCTGGCTCCCTTTAAAAGCTATACTCCACGCCGAAGGTCGTGATGAGCTTCGACCGCAATCCGGATTCCTGATTCAGGGGCACCTGGAGGTTCAGCAGGAGCAAAAGCTGCTTCCACGGGTTCCATTTTACCCCAAGAGACCCGGTGACGATGTTGTCCCCGATCCCGGTGCCGTCTGGGCGGTGACTGCCGAGCACGTCGCCGGCCACGCTGAGCCGCTGGGTGCCGACATCGAACCCGACGGCGTACTCCACGCTGCTCCGCTCGTCCCGGTCCAGATCAAACTCGTAGCCGGCGTTGAGGTGCGGCGTAAACCAACCGGCAAATGTCCGCGACGCGACGAGGAACGGTCTCAGGGTCGTCGTCCCGGTCCCGAGGAAGTTCTTTTCGTCGCCCGTGTTCAGCTTGGCGAGGACGGCGGCGGCGAGATCAAGCTCGTTGCGCTTGAGAAGGTGGTATTTGGTTCGCAGCACGATGTCACCCACGCCGGTAGCGCTCTCGAAGGCTTGGTCGTCCGGGCTCTCCGGGCCGCCGACGAACGTGTGGACGCCCGGGAAGAGGGTGTTTTGCGGTGACTGGACGATGCGCGCTCTGCTCCTGACATCCATGTCGATGCTGGTGATGGGGAGCAGGATGCCGGCATCGAGGCGGTCGGTGATCCCGTAGGTCGCCGCCAGGGCAAAGATCTGGACCCGGATGTCCAGATCGAGATCGATGAGCAGGATGTCCCGCTCGAACTGCTCGCGGACATCAGGGAACCCGATGACGTTGGGGTCATGCCGGGCCACCACTTGCAGCCCGTCCAGGCTCTTTCCGGCGAACTTGTCGTACTCGAAGAAGGTGTAGGAGGCATGCAGGTTGAGCTTCCCCTGCCCGAGCGTCGGCGCGCGTTCCGCGAACAGCGGACCCAGCGTCTCGGTGGTGCGCACGAACGTGCCGAGTTCCTTTTCGAACGCGAAGGTGAAACCTCCCACCGAGGAGCTGAACGGGAAGACGCCGAGCTGGGCGGCGAGCAGCTCGTTCAGCCGATTGATGCTGGCGGCGGAGCCGATGGAGAAGTGTGCGGTATGGTTGGCGCGGGGATCGGTGGCGACGAAGATCCCGTCGCCGCCGTACAGCCCGCGGATCAGGTCCCGCAAGTCCTTGGCTGAGCCGGGGCTCCCTGACAGGAGCACCGCCCCCAGCAGGATAGGCACCACCACGGTTTTCCTCATGTCAAAGCTCCCCTGTCGGTCGCCTGCGGCCGAAGGTTCCTGAGGCGTCTCCACAGCTCGGCGCTCAGGTTAGGGCACGATGGTCACAGAGTTCTGAACCGGGGGAATGACTCGAAGATAGGCATAGATGGCCTTCAGATCGTCGAGCGTGAAAACGAACTTCGTCGGAAAATGTGGCTCGATCCGGAGCGAGGCGAACGGCCGCCGGAAGTCGGCGCCGAACCGCAGCGTCTGAATGAATTGCTCCTCGGTCAGGAACAGCCCCGTGGTGGGGTCCGGCGTCAGATTCCGGGAAAAGAGATCGAAGCCGAAGAACGCGCCCAAATTCACCCCACCCGCGAGATACCTCGCCGTGTTCACGTTGACGGTCCCCGCGATGAGGCCACCGAAGGGCTCCGTATGGCAACTGTTGCAGTCGGCCAGCGCGTTAACCAGGTAGCTGCCGCGTCCGACCTTGAGGAGCTGGCTCGCCGGAAGCGCGCTGATCGCGTTCGCGACTTGGGTGACAAAGCTCTCGTGCTCTGGCCCGGCGGAGAAGAATAGAAGGATGCCGCCTCCCCGCATGGCATTGTTGGGATCGTTGACGGGGTCACCGTCGCCGAGCGGGGGAAACGGAACGGGGGGAAACGGGAACGGAGGCGTGAAGGTCTGTCGGACCTGGTTCGTCACCGGGCGGATCCGTCGTAAGAAGGCATAGATGGCGCTGAGGTCGTCGCGGGACATGAATCGGAAGACATGCCAGGGCATCACGATCATCTGCTGGGGCGTAGCGGCCGTGCTGTCGGTAAAATCCTTGCCGGTGCGGAGGGCCTCGATGAATTGCTCCTCCGTCAGCTGGAGGCCGGTCGTCGGATCGGGCGTCAGGTTCCGCGAGACGACGGAGGTCAGCCCTTGGACGTCGGGGAAGGGAAGGGGGAATTGCGCGCCGCCGGCCAAGTAGCCCGCAGAGGTGGTATGGCACGTGTTGCATATACTCGCGCCGTTCACCAGGTAGCTCCCCCGCGCCACGCGGTCGATTTCGGCTTGTGACAGCCCGGTAAGATCCAAGCCCGCGCCGAGTGCCGCAGCCAGACGGAGGCCCAGCTCTTCAATCGTCGGCTCCGCCGCTGCTTCAACATCCTCCTCTTCTCTAATCTCATCGTGGCACGCGGCCAGCAGGAGCAAGGAGAACCCGAGTATGGCACCCGACCATGATCTGCGTAGGCGTTTCACGGGCGTCGCCTCCTTTTAGGGCACAGGCCGCATCTGGCTAATGGGGATCATACTGGTCCATTGGATCGAGCGAGGACCAGCCACCGGTGACGTGACTCGGGGCACCTTGCCTCCCTCGAGGTCGGACGGTTGGAGCGTGGAGGCCGGCGTAAGTGTAGATAAGGATCGCGCCTACTGTCAAGGACACCGGATTGCCTCAGAGTTTTGGCTCGCGAGGAGAGGTGGCTCCGGAGATTGGTCAGTCAAGAGGCGCGGCTACGGCAGGAACTCGCGGATCCTCGACAGCAGTTCGCGCGGACTGAAGGGTTTGGCGACGTAGGCGTCGCAGCCGGCCTCCAAAGCCCTGGCCTCGTCCCCGCTCAGCGCGTACGAGGTCACGGCGATGACCGGGATCCCGCGGAGCGCCGGGTTGGCCTTGATGCGGCGGGCGGCCTCATAGCCGTCGAGGCCGGGGAGCTGGATGTCCATGAGGATCAGATCGGGGCGGTGCGCCTCGGCCAGGGCGATGCCCTCCTCGCCGGTGGCGGCTTCGATTGTCTCGTAGCCGGCACTCATGAGGAGGTCGCGCACGATGCGTCGGTTGTCCTCCTGGTCCTCGACGACCAGGATGCGCTTGCTCATACTCGCTCCTTCTGATGCTCCACGCGCACCGGGAGAGTGAAGCGGAAGGTCGAGCCCTGACCCAGGGCGGACTCGACCCAGATGCGACCTCCGTGCAGCTCGACGATGCGCTTGGCGATGGCGAGGCCGAGACCGGTGCCGCTCTTGCGCCGGGTCGGGGCACTGTCGGCTTGCTGGAACTCCTCGAAGATCCTCGCCTGATCGGCGGGGGCAATGCCGGGGCCGGAGTCGGCGACGGAGACCAGGAAGGCGGCGTCGGCCAGCGTGGCCTGGACCCGGACCTCGCCGGCCTCGGTGAACTTGATCGCATTGCCGACCAGGTTCAGGAGCACCTGGGTGATCCGGCGCTCGTCGCCGCGGCCGGGGGGCAGGCCCTGGGGGACGGAGATCTTGAGGGCGAGCCTCTTCTCGGCCGCCAGGGCCTCCATCTGGGTGACGACGGTCTGGACAACGTCCTTCATCGAGTACTGGGCGAGCGCGAGGGCGAGCTGGCCGGCCTCGATCTTGGAGAGGTCGAGGACATCGTTGATGAGGCCGAGGAGGTGGCGGCCGCTCTTGTCCAGGCGCTCCAGGACCTCCCGGACCTTCTCGGACACCTCGCCATAGATGCTGTCCAGGATGAGCTCGGTGTAGCCGAGGATGGCGTTGAGGGGGGTGCGGAGCTCGTGGGACATGTTGGCGAGGAACTGGGACTTGTGGCGGCTGGCGAGCTCGAGCTGCTGGCTCTTCTCCTCGATCTCGCGGAAGAGGCGGGCGTTCTCGATGGCCAGGACCGACTGGGTCGCAAACCGCTGGAGGAGATCTACCGTTTCTTTCGGAAACTCGCCCGGCAGCCTGCGGCGGACGACCAGCGCGCCGATGAGCTTGTCTTCGCGTTGGAGGGGCACGGCGAGCAACGCCCTGAACCCCGCGCGCTCGGCAATCGGGCGAAGTCGTTCCTCGTAGGCGCCCGCTTGCAGGATGTCGGGGATCTGAACCGGCTGGCGGGCCATGCCCGCTCGCCCGACCGCGCCTTCCCCCAGGCGAATCGGCGTGGCCCGGAAAGCCTCGACCAACTCCTCCTCGAGCTTCTGGGTCACGCACAGGTGAAATGCGCGCATGGATTCGTCGTACTCGTAGACCGCGCCGCCGTCCGTGCCGCAGAGCTGATCGGCGCGGTTGACGATGCTCGTAAGCACGGTCTCGAGGTCCAGGGTGGAGCTCACGGCCTGGCCCACCTCGCCCAGGGCCTTCAGCTCCTCCACCGATCGGGCTAGCTCACGCGTCCGGGCCTGGAGCTCTTGGAAGAGGCGGACGTTCTCGATGGCGATGACGGCCTGGTCGGCAAAGGTCTGGAGGAGGGCGATCTGTTTCTGGGTGAACGGCTGGACCTCCGTACGGCGGAGACCGATCCCGCCGATGGCGACGCCTTCCCGCATGAGCGGCACGGCGAGCGTAGTGCGGAACCCCATCCGCCGAGCGAACTCTCTGCCTTCTGGGAAGTCCTCGGCCTCCAAGAGGTCGTGGACATGCACCGGCCGAGCGTCAAGGATCGCGCGCCCCAGAGTTCGGCCCCGAACGAGTGGACGCACCTCCTGCCGGTACGGGATCGGTCCGTAGTGCGCGACAAGGCGCGTGGCGTCATCCTCCCGAAGGAACACTGCAGCGTCATACGCGCCGCACACTTGCGCCGCGTTCTGTGCAATGACGTCCAGGACTGGCTGGAGGTCCGTCGGTGAGCTCGAGATGACCCGGAGGATTTCAGCAGTGGCGGTCTGCTGCTCCAGGGCCTCGGTGAGCTCGCGGTTGCGGGCCTCCAGCTCCTGGAACAGGCGCGCGTTCTCGATGGCGATCACCGCCTGCGCTGCGAAGGTCTCGAGGAGCTTGATCTGCTTGTCGGTGAAGGGTCGGACGGCGAAGCGCCGCGCGATGATCAGGCCAACCGGTTCACTGTCCTTCAGCAGCGGGACGCCCAGGTGAGTCTTCGAGCCGGGCAGCTTGTGCGCGGCGTATTCGCGTTCGTACTCCGGATCCGTGTCGATGTCCTCGATCTGGACGCTGCGGCGCTCCAGCGCTACCCGTCCCGTCAGTGACCCGCGCCCGGGACGCAGGGCGATGGTGCCCCAGTAGGACATGAAGGTGTCCTGGTCGACGAAGTCTCCCGCGTTCGCAACGTAGCAGTAGACGTCACCCTCGCGTCTGAGGATCGAGGCATTGTCGGCGCCGCAGAGCTGGACCGCCTTCTCGACGACTGCCTGGAACACCGGGGTGACGTCGAGGGTCGAGCGGCTGATGACATTCAGAATCTCGCTCGTCGCGGTCTGCTGTTCGAGCGCCTCCTTCGTCTCGTTGAACAGGCGGACGTTCTCGATGGCGATGACGGCCTGGTTGGCGAAAGTCTTGAGGAGCGCGATCTGCTTGTCTGTAAATGGGTGAACCTCCAAGCGTCGAATGACGATGACGCCGATGGGGGTGCCCTCTCTCAGAAGTGGCGACACGAGGACCGTATGATGACCGAGGCGTCTTTGAAGATCCTTAACCTCGGGATACTCGGTATCGACCTCCGCCGCGAGGTCGTGAACGTGGATGGTTTGCTTGTCAACGACAGCGCGGCCGCTCACCGATCTGCGATTGATCGCCTGGGGCACCTGGGCGATGATGCTGCCATACTTTGCGACGGGCTTCAGCATGTCGTCTTCGAGACGAAAAACCTCAGCGTCGTTCGCACCGCATACCCGCGCCGCATTCTCAGCGATGGCATCGAGCACGGGCTGAAGCTCTGTCGACGAGCTGCTGATGACGCGGAGGATCTCGCTCGTGGCCGTCTGCTGCTCAAGGGCCTCGGTGAGGTCGCGGTTGCGGGCCTGGAGCTCCTGCGACAGGCGGGCGTTCTCGATGGCGATGGCGGCCTGGTCGGCGAAGGTTTTGAGCAGGGCGATCTGTTTGGCGGTGAAGGGACGTACGGTGGTGCGGCGGATCAGGATGGCACCCACGGCTACGCCATTGATCAGCAAGGGGGTCGCAACGACTGTCCTCACCCCGTCCGCCCGTTGGGCGGGCGCCATCTCCTTGAAGTCGTGCCGAACCGCGATCGCCAGGTCTCGGATGTGAACCATCCGCCGATCGAGCACGGCGCGCCCGACGATGCGCCCGCGGCGGAGTGGAAATGTCTCATCGATCACGCTCTCGGTCCGCACGCGCCCGTACTTCGTGAGAAGCCGGTAACAGTCGCCCTCGACGCTGAAGATTAGCGCGTCGTTCGCATCGCAGAGCTTCGCGGCAGTTTTGGCGATCGCGCTCAACACCGGCTGCGCGTCCGTCGGCGAGCCGTGGTGGAGGAGGTCGGGTGTCTCAACAGTGGTCGGGCCCCGGCCTGCCTTGCGCGCGCGCCGCATCATGCTACCCGTGATCGTCGACCGCCAGGATACGTTTGCTCAAGTGGTCTCCATCTGACGCTCGACGCGCACGGGAATGGTGAAGCGGAAGATGGAGCCCTTGCCTAGTTCAGATTCCACCCAGATGCGGCCGCCGTGCAGCTCGATGATCCGCCGGGCGATGGCCAGGCCGAGACCGGTGCCGCCCTTCCGCTTGGTGGGGGAGCTGTCGGCCTGCTGGAACTCCTCGAAGATCTTCTCCTGATCGGCGGGGGCGATGCCGGGGCCGGTGTCGGCGACGGAGACGAGGAAGGTGGCATCGGCCAGCGTAGCCTGGACCCGGACCTTGCCGGCCTCGGTGAACTTGATCGCATTGCCGACCAGGTTCAGGAGGACCTGGGTGAGGCGGCGCTCGTCGCCGCGGCCGGGGGGCAGGTCTGGGGGGAAGGCGACCTTGAGGGCGAGCCTCTTCTCGGCCGCCAGGGCCTCCATCTGGGTGACGACGGTCTGGACAACGTCCTTCATCGAGTACTCGGCGAGGGCCAGGGTGAGCTGGCCGGCCTCGATCTTGGAGAGGTCCAGCACATCGTTGATGAGGCCGAGGAGGTGGCGGCCACTTCGCTCGATCCTGATCATCACGTCCCGGATCCTCTCGGGCACCTGCCCGTAGATTTTATCAAGGATGAGCTCGGTGTAGCCGAGGATGGCATTGAGGGGGGTGCGGAGCTCGTGGGACATGTTGGCGAGGAACTGGGACTTGTGCTGGCTGGCGGCCTCGAGCTGCTGGCTCTTCTCCTCGATCTCGCGGAAGAGGCGCGCGTTCTGGATGGCCAGGACCGACTGGGTGGCAAACGTCTGGAGAAGGTACACCGCGTCGGATGCGAAGCTGCCCGGCCGCTTCCGCCAGACGGTGAGGCCACCGACGACTCGCGCCTCCCTGAGGAGCGGCACTCCCAGGAGGGATCGGTAGCCGAGCTTGATGACAACGGGTCGTACCCGTGAGGCCACGATCGCGCGTTCGCCGAGGATGTCGCCGGTCTGGACGGGTGCTCGCTGGGCCGCGGCTTGCCCGATCGCCCCTTCCCCGAGACGGATTGGCGTCGCCCGAAGCGCCTCAATCAGCTCCTCTTCCATCCGGTACGCCGCCATGAGGCGAAATTCTTCCGTGGCCTCGTTGTACTCGTAGATGGCCCCGGCGTCGGTCCCGGAAAGCTCGACCGCGCGGGCGGCGATTGTGGTGAGCACCGCCTGGAGATCCAGGGTGGAGCTGACGGCCTGGCTGACCTCGCCCAGCGCTTTCAGCTCTTCCACCGAGCGGGCGAGGTCGCGGGTGCGCGCCTGCAGTTCCTGGAACAGGCGGGCGTTCTCGACAGCGACCGCTGCGTGCGGGGCAAACGTCTGGAGCAACTCTACCGTGCGGGGGAGGATCGGCTTGCCGCTGACTTTGTTGTCAGCGGCGAGGACCCCCACGGACTGACCCCGGGCGATCATGGGGACCAGCAGGAAGCTCCGGGTGCGGATCCCCTTGAGCTCCGAGTAGGGCGGCTTGAGGCGCAGCTCGGGCGGGAGCGGGTTCTGCTCGTTAAAGACCAGCGGAACCGCTTCGCGGTACGTCCGGTACATAGCCCCGGCCTCGGTGAGGGGGATCTCGATCCCCTCCAGCTGGGTCAGCTCCTCCTCCGAGAAGCCGGCGCCGCCGAGGTTCACCAGTTTGTCGCCGTCTTGACCCACAGCCCAGATATAGACGCGGTCGATGGCCACCACCTGGCGCGCGGCGTCCAACACGCGAGCGAGTTGCTGTTTGAGCGAGAGGGGCTCTTGCATGGCTGTGGAGAGCCGGTAGAGCTGTTCGAGGTTCCTGGAAAGGGTCTCGAGCTGGACGCGCTGGCTCTCGATCTCCTGGAAGAGCCGGGCGTTCTCGATGGCAACGTTGGAGTGGCTGGCCAGCGCGGTGAGGAGGTTGATCACCCGGTCGTCGAAGACGCGCGGGGCTCGACGGAAGAGCACGAGGCCGCGGGTGACTGTCTGCCCGCCCATCGGGACCGCCAGCAGGGCGCGGAACCCCTCCCTGAGCGTGATCTCCCTGAAGGGGTAGTCCTCGGCCACCGCGACGTCAGGGATCTGGAACGGTTCCCCGCTCTCGGCGGCTCGGAACGTCGCGCTCTTCCGCGGATCGACCGGCGTGGTCTGGATCGCGCCGAGGAATTCCCCGGTGAGGTTTCGGCTCCAGACGCCGACGAAGGCGCCGCGGGAAATGTCGAATTCGAACACGGCGCAAGCATCGGAGTCGGACAGGCTGACGGCGTGGCCCATGATCGCGTCGAGCACCCGCCGGAGGTCAAGCGAGGAGCTGATCGCCTGGCCGACCTCGCCCAGGGCCTTCAGCTCGTCCACCGATCGCGCCAGCTCTCCGGTCCGGGCCTCCAACTCCCGGAACAGGCGGACGTTTTCGATGGCGATCACGGCCTGGTCGGCGAAGGTCTGCACCAACTCGATCTGCTTGTCGGTGAACGGGCGGACCTCACGCCGGCGGATGACGATGGCGCCCAGCGCCGATTCCTCTCGGATGAGCGGGACGACGAGAAGCGTACGTGTCCCGGTCATCCGCCCGAACCGCGCCGACTCGGGGTACTCTTCGACTTCCGCCTCGAGATCGTGAACGTGAATCGTTCGACGCTCGAGCACGGCCCGTCCGCCCGCAACGCCGCGCGCCACCGGCATACCCTCCTCGCGCGCCGTCTTGGACACCGGCATGTCGCCGTACGACGCAGCGAGTTGGAGGACAGGGCCGTCGACGCGAAAGATCTGCGCGTCGTCGGCGGCGCAGAGTCGTGCCGCGTTCTCCGCCACGGAGGTGAGCACCGGCTGGATGTCGGTCGGAGAGCTGCTGATGATGCGCAGGACTTCGCCGGTGGCGGTCTGGCGCTCCAGGGCGTCGCTCAGCTCGCGCGTGCGCGCGTCGACCTTCTGCTCCAGGTTGGCGTAAGACTCCTGGAGCTGGTCGGCCATGCTGTTGAACTGGTCGGCCAGGGCCTCCAGCTCGTCGCCGGTGCGGACCTCGATCCGGTGGTCGAGCGCTCCTGTGCCGATCCCGGCCGCCCCCGTCTGCAACGCCCGGATCGGCTGCACCATCCTCCGGGCCAGGACCAGGCTCGCGAGCACCGACAGCCCCGCGCCCACGAGCACGAGCAGGGCCGTTCGCAGGGCCGGTGCGCGGACCGGCTCGAAGGCTTCGAGGAGCGGCTGCTCCACGAAGACGAACCAGCCGGGTCCCGTGACGCCGGTGGAGGTCGTGAGAACCCTCCGGCCCCGGAGGTCCCGAGCGATCACGGCCTCTTCCTGCCCCTCGCTGTCCAGGGGCCGCGCGCGCGCAGCCTGGACCTGGGAGAGCGAGGAAAGGTCAGTCTTGCTCAGCACCAGGCTGGTGTCCGGGTGGGCGATGAGAATGCCTCGAGAGCCGACCAGGTACGCGTGGCCGTTCTTGCCGATTTTGATCTGGGACACCGCCTCCCAGACGAACTTCAAGCTCACCTCGACCGCGATGACCCCCGGGTCGGCGCCGCTCTCGGGCATCGCGATGGTCATGTACGGCTCGGACTCGTTCCGCACGTAGACGGGGCCGAAGTAGGTCGCCCCGGCCCTGGCCTCGATGAACTTCGGCTCCCGGGAGAAGTCCGCCTGGCTTCCCACCACCGCCGTCCCGAGCCAAGAGGCCCGAACCAGCTCCTTGCCCGACGAATCCAGCTGGCTGATCTCGGTGATGGCCGGGTCCAAGCTTCGCTGGTCGAACGCGCGCGCCCCCCAACCTGACCGGACGATCCAGCGAATCTGGCGCTCGATCTCCTTGACGAACTGCTCGATCTTGGCGGCGGCCTCCGTCGCCCTCTCGCGGTGGATCCGGGCCAGGGCCGTCTTGTTCTCCTGGTAGGAGAAATAGATCTCGGTGAGTCCGCCCGCCAGCAGGGTGCCGCTGACGAGGGTCACCAAGAGGACCACGTACTTTCGAAAGAGTCGGCCTCGAGGCTTACGCAAGGACGTCACCGGTCTTCAGCCTTCAGACGCGGGATCGGTCCGTGACGCAATCGGAAGGTTTCACGCCAGGAACGCGCGAATCTTGGTCAGGAGCGCGCGCGGGCTGAATGGCTTTAAGGAAGCGCCAGTCGGTGCCCTGCGCGATGATCGTCTTCGCACTCGCTTTGATGAGCCTGGCCTCACAAAGGCCGAGGCCGTAAACGCAAGTCACGCCCTCACGCTCGATCAAGCTCATTCGGCGACTGCGAACTGGATTTCCCGCGTGTTCTGCACGACCTTGGATGCTTGCATGATCTCGAACCGGACTATCCCGCCGTCATGGCCGAAATCTGCGATAACGCCGGGACGGATTTCGTCGCTGTCCTTGATCCGCTCGTCGCGCAATGTGATGGTCAACGAATCGGTTTGTTGGTCGTAAGTAATCCTCAAGGTGCCAGTCCTTTCAGGTACTTGTCGATCTGCGAAGTCTTGTAAACTGTCACCACAATCGTCGCGTCCATACTCTCCTCGACGATCACGGTAGAAGCATCTCATGTTGTAGCCCCGAATCGAAATACCGGCGCATGAATACCTTGCGGCCTGGCTGGCCAGGCACGACGAGCTCTGGAGTGGCCAGGGTCTTGTCCGCCTCCGCACGGTCGATCTCGCGATCGGCCAGATTCTTCAAGGCGTGTGGTGACCAACGGACCACCTTCACGCGGCCACTTCCATTTTACTTATCCCTTCAGCTCCTTCTTCAGCTCGTTGAGGAAGCGCCAGTCGGTGTGCAGCTACTGGCGTGTTCGTTGATCATGGGTGCCTCCTGCTTGGTGGTCCACGCGCACGGGGAGCGTGAAGCGGAAGGTGGAACCCTGGCCGGGAGTGGACTCCACCCAGATGCGGCCGCCGTGCAGCTCGATGATCCGGCGGGCGATGGAGAGGCCGAGGCCGGTACCGCCCTTCCGGCGGGTGCTGGAGCTGTCGGCCTGCTGGAACTCTTCGAAGATCTTCGCCTGATCGGCGGGGGCGATGCCGGGGCCGGTGTCGGCGACGGCGACGAGGAAGGCGCCGTCGGCCAGCGTGGCCTGGACCCGGACCTCGCCGGCCTCGGTGAACTTGATGGCGTTGCCGACGAGGTTCAGGAGGACCTGGGCGATTCGGCGCTCGTCGCCGCGGCCGGAGGGTAGGTCGGGGGGGACGGCGACCTTGAGGGCGAGCTTCTTCTCGGCGGCCAGAGCCTCGACGGCGGTGAGGACGGTCTGGATGACGTCCTTGAGGGAGTAGTCGGCGAGGGCGAGGGTGAGCTGGCCGGCCTCGATCTTGGAGAGGTCGAGGAT
>JACQWB010000273.1 GCA_016209385.1 Candidatus Rokuibacteriota bacterium | reverse complement strand
CGGCATGGCCGACCCCGCCGCGCTCGAACTACGGCGGGAGGTTCGGAAGGGGCGGGTCCCCGCGCCACACCAGCGCGCCAGCGCGGGGGGTCGGCGTGGGTGCGCCCCCCTCCGAGCAATCTAGGTGCGCGGTCTCCGCGAGCCGCTGCCTCGGGCTCGCTGCGTCATGCTACAATTCGCATAAGCTCAGCGAACGATTCAGCGAGATTGCTCCCACGACTCGTCTCAAGAGGGAGCCCCTCGGCGTACCCGCTGGTCGCACTGATCGGCTTCTCCGCCTGACGGGCTGTCCCGGCCGGGGCCCGACGGGCTCGCAGGAACGGAGGCGGGTGTCCATGCAGCGTCGAGTTCTGGTGGTGGACGACGACGCCAACTCGCGAAACGGGCTCCAAGAGCTCCTGAAAGCGTGGGGTTACCACGCAAGCGCCGCGAGCGACGGCGTCGAGGCCCTGGAGCACGTGGCCGAGGAGCGGCCGGGCGTGGTGATCAGCGATCTGGTCATGCCCAGGCTGGACGGCATCGGCCTGCTCGCCGCCCTCAAGCGAGAGTATCCGGCCATCGCGGTGATCATCCTGACCGGTCAGGGGACCATCGAGAGCGCTGTGCAGGCGATGAAAGACGGCGCCTACGATTACCTCACGAAGCCCGTGGACCCGGCGCGGCTACAGGTCCTGCTGGACAAAGCGGCGGAGCGGAGCGAAACGCTCCGGGAGGTCCACCTCCTGCGCCGGCAGCTCCGCCAGCGGGGTGCCTTCGGCCCGTTGCTCGGCAGGTCCCCGGCGATGCAGGAGATCATGCGCCAGATCGACCTGGCGGCGCCGACGGATGCCACCGTCTTCATCCTCGGGGAGAGCGGGACCGGCAAGGAGCTGGTGGCGCGCACGATCCATGATCTCTCCCCGCGGAAGCGCGGACCGTTCGTCGCCATCAACTGTGCAGCCATCCCCCAGACCCTGCTGGAGAGCGAGATCTTCGGCCACGAGAAGGGCGCCTTCACCGGGGCGGGGGAGCGGCGGCAAGGCTGCTTCGAGCTGGCGGACGGGGGAACCCTGCTCCTGGACGAAGTGGCAGAAATGGAGCCCGCCACCCAGGCCAAATTCCTCCGCGTCCTGGAAGAGGGCCAGTTCCGGCGCGTGGGGGGGAAGGCGGAAATCAAGGTCGACGTCCGCGTCATCGGCGCCACCAACAAGGACCCCGGCCGGGCCGTCCACGAGGGAACCCTCCGCGAAGATCTCTATTACCGGCTCAATGTCTTCACGATCGCCCTCCCGCCCCTGCGGGACCGCATGGAGGACCTGCCGGATCTCATTCAGGCCTTCGTCCGCGAGTTGAACGAGCAGCACCAGCGTGCTGCTCGCGGCCTGGACGAGGCGGCGCTCGCCCTGCTCCGGCGGCACCGCTGGCCCGGCAACATCAGGGAGCTCCGGAACGTGATCGAACGCGCCGTGATCGTCTGCCCCGGCGATCTGATCAGCGTGGAACACCTGCCGGCGTCTCTCGCACTGAGCGGGGAAGCAGCCCCGGCGCCTGAGCAGGCGGGGCTGCTCCTCGCCCCCGGGACCACGGTAGAGGAGGCGGAGCGCCAGCTTATCCTGCGCACGCTCCAGTACACGGCGAACAACAAGACACGGGCGGCCCAGCTCCTGGGGATCAGCTTGAAGACCCTGCACAACAAGCTGAACAGGTACAACAGGCCCACCGCCTGACGCGAGCCGGTGAAGATCCGCCTGACGCTTCGCTCCCGCGAAGTCCTCGCCATCACGACGGTGGTGCTGCTCGTGGTCGCGGTCGCCACCGGGGCTCACCTGGCCAGCGTGGCGCGGATCACCCTCCGCGCGGCCGCAGACGAGGGGGAGCTGCTCGCCCGGCAGCTCTTCCATCAGAGCTCCCGGGTCATCGCTGCCGCACGGCCGCCCTCGACCACGGTCCTCGGGCGAGACCCCGGGATCCGAGCCCTGCTCGAGGGGATGGTGGGCTACTCGCACACCGTCGTGTATGCGGCGATCGTGGATCCGGCAGGCCGGGTCGCGGTCCACAGCGATCCTTCCCGCGAGGGAACGCCGCTCCCGCCGCGCGAAAGCCTGGCGACGGTACGCGCCTGGGGCACGCTCCGCATGATCGGCGCCATGCTGGGGGAGCCGCGCGTGTACGAGGCCCAGCTGCCAATGCAGCTGGGCGCGCGGCCCTTCGGGACGGTCCGGGTCGGGATCTCCACCAGCCTCCTGCGGCGCGAGTTGATCGACGCCCTGCTCCGCGGCTTGACCCTGGCGGCGGCGGCGCTGGTGGTCGCCGTCGCCGTGGGGCTTGGCGCGGGGCGCCCTCTGCTCCGGTCCCTGCGCCGGATCGCCCAGGGGATGGAGCGGCTGGCTCGCGGCGAGTACGGCGCTGCGGTGGACCTGACCCGCGATGACGAGCTGGGGGAGCTGGCGGCGCGCGTGAACCGACTGGGTGAGCGGATCCAGGCCGATCAGTCCCAGTGGCAGAGCGAGAAAGCGCAGATGGAGGGGATCATCAACACCCTCGAGGACGCCGTCGTCGTCCTCAACCGCAACCGCCAGGTCATCTTCTGCAATCAGGCGGCAGCGGAGCTCCTGGGCCGACCGATGGAGGAAATGCTGAACCAGCCGCTGGAGGCGTTCTTGCCCGCACAGCACGCCCTCCTCCCCGTGGTGGAGGGGCTGTTCGAGGTCGGGCAGGAGTGCCGCAACGTGCCCATGAAGGTACCGTGCAGGGACGGGCCGACTCGCGAGCTGGCGGCCTCGAGCTACCGGATCCGGGAGGGAGGGCAGGCGGGCGGAGGGGTCCTGGCCCTGAAGGACCTGGACCCGGTCCGCGCCGTCCAGTCGCTCGTGACGTACTCGCAGAAGCTGGCCGCCCTGGGCCGCCTGACCTCCGGAGTGGCCCATGAGCTCAAAAACCCGCTGAACGCCATGCGAATCCACCTGGAGCTGGTGAAAACCCGATTGAAGGCGGGGCAGCCGGAGGTGGGGGAGAACCTGGATGTGATCGCCCGGGAGATTCAGCAGCTGGATCGGGTGGTCCAGGGCTTCCTGAAGTTCGCGCGGCCGCAGGACCTGCGCCTGGCCCCGGTGGACATGAACGCCGTGCTTACCGAGGTCGCGCGCCTCACCGCTCCCGAGGCAGCGCAGAGCGGAGCCCAGATCATCCTGGATCCCGCGCCGCACCTGCCCCGGGCGATGGGCGACGCCGAGTTGCTCCAGCAGGCGTGCACCAACCTGGTGACGAACGCGATCCAGGCCATGCCCCGGGGCGGGACGGTGACGCTCGCGACCCGTCTCCTGCCTCAGGGGGTCATCGAGGTGCGCGTGAGCGACGAAGGGGTCGGCATCCCGCCGGAAGAGATCGAGAAGATCTTCAGGCTCTACTACACGACGAAGTCCGACGGGTCGGGCATCGGGCTCTCGCTGGTCTACCGGATCGTGCAGCTGCATGACGGCCGGATCGATGTGGAATCCACGGTGGGGCGGGGGACGACCGTGATCTTGACGCTGCCGATCACCCAGGCGCGAGCCGTGGCATGAGACGGACTGCCGCCCTGACCCTCCTGCTCGTGGCACTGTCGGGGTGTGCCAAACTTCAGGCGATCTTCAAGCCTCCTCCTCCCGCGCCAGAGCGACCCACGCCCGCGACCACGGCGCCGCCGCCACCAGCCGCACGACCGGTACCGCCGCCGCCGCCGCCGCTGATGCCCCAGATGTCGGCCGAGGAGGAGCGACGCTTCATGGAGGACGCGCAACGCAAGATCGGGGAGGCCGACCGAGCGCTCCAACAACTGGAGGGACGGCAGCTCAAGCCCCAGGAGCAGGAGACATTCTTGACGGCCCGGACCTTCCTCGAGCAAGCCCGGAAGGCATTGACGGCCCGGGAGTACCAGCGCGCAGCGAATCTGGCGAGCAAGGCTCGGGCCCTCACCGACGATCTCGCTGGGAGCACACCGCGATGATGTGATCTGAGAAATTTCTTCCACTCCTTTGATGTAACTTTTGCCCTTCACCCGGACGGCGCCGGACGCGCTCCCATCCCCTCTCCCGATCGAACTCTCAAATTTTCGCCTACTTAGCCCCTCCCCCTCGACCCGGCATGATGGTTGCCTTCTAGCTCCGCAGCAAGCGGAGTCGGAGATGCCGTTACAGATTCTCCTCATCGTAGGCGAGCGAAGCGTCCGGGAGGGCCTACGGGCCATCCTGGCCTCAGCCGGGCACGAGGTGAGCACAGCGGAGGGCATCGCCGGCGCGCTCAGGTGGCTCGCCTCGGGAGAGTTCGACCTCCTGCTGGTGGACGTGGATCTCCCGCACATCCGCGGCGGCTTGCTCGATGTCCGGGACCTGCTCCGCCTGGCCCGCGTCGGACGCTACGGATCCCGCGCCATCCTGATGACTAGCTCCGCCCCGGACCTTCAGCGCGATTTCGGGTCGCACGGGCCGGTGGCGGTGCTGGAGAAACCTGTGGACCTCTCGCGGCTCCGGCGAGAGCTCAAATTGACGGAGACGAGCCCGGCAGGCGTCGCGTGAGGCTCGGGTATGTGAGGCCGCGCGGCTTGAAACCGATCGTGATCGAGCGGCGGGGGCGGGACCTGCCGAGCCTGGTGCGATCCCCTATCGCCGCACCGGCGGAGACTTGGGCGTGTCGCGAGCGAGCCTGGCGGGAGTCATCGAGTACGACCTGCTCGCGCTCAAACGCGCGCTCGAGGCCCGCGGGCTGGAGTGCGACCTCCTCAACTTCCCCGACGATTACTGGAGCCGGGATTTCCGTATAACCCGGTCCAACCTCCTGATCCGCATCCCGGCGCCCGTGCACGCCGCGACGGAAATGGGACTATTGGTCTAGCCGAGAAATTTCTTCCCGCTGGTCCGTGTAAAATCTACACTCGTTCTGGGCCTCGACTGACTCCTCGATCGACATCTTTCTTATTTCTATCAAGTTTTTCATGTAGTTACAGCTCGTCTTCCCGCTGGCACGTACGTTGCCTACCTTCAAACCATGGAGACACCGGAGCGCCAGATGGCCCTGAGTATCCTGCTCGTCGAGCCTGATCCGAATTCGCGCGAGGGGTTGAGAAGCCTCCTCGAAGCTGCAGGACACGAGGTCGGCGTCGCCGAGGATCTCGCCGGCGCGTTCATGCAGCTCTTCTCGGGGCCGTTCGACCTCCTGGTCTTGGATACGGACCGGGCGCCGCGTCGCGAAGCCTCGGTGACAGTCTTCGACCTGCTTCGCCTCGCGCGCAAGGTCTACCGCCCGCAGCCGTGCGGGATCCTGGTCACCAGCAGCGTCGAGGACCTCCCGCGGGACCTGCCGTCGCAGGGAGTGTTCGCCGTGCTGGAAAAACCCGTGGATCTCGCACGGCTGCGTCAACAACTGGAAGCCGCCGAGGCCCGGTTGACGCAGCGGACGAATGCCGTGACAGGTTCTTAACCCCGGAGCGCCGGCAACGCAACCAGCAGGAAAGGAAGCGGTCGTAATGGCAGAGAACATCGGGAACCCCTGGAAGGTGACCGCGATCGCTATGGCGTTGCTCGCTATGGCGCTGGCGATCGTCACCGCCCTCGTCACCGGCGTGGTGGTAGCGAACTGGAAGGGCACAGAGGGCGCAAGGCCTGTGAGCGCCGGGAGCAGAGGCGTGGCGCCTCACGCGGGCCGCAATCCGACGCCTGCTGACATCGAGGCGTGTCGCCACTACGCGAAGTCCCAGGTTCGGAACGCGACCGCCGAGGTGCTCAAAGACCCGGTAGGCGGTGCCATCACGGGTGGCGGAAAGAGCGCGGGCGAGGGCGCCGCGATCGGCGGGGTGGTCGCAGCGACCGCCGCCACGCTCTATGGGCTCAACGAAGCCAGCAAGAACGACGCCCGCTTCGCCGCGGCCTATCGCGCCTGCCTCCGGGGGCTGGGTTACGCCGGCGCCGGCGCGTGGTCCTGGCCGCCGCTGCCCCCCAACGGGTAACCCGTCCGCGCCGGTGACGAGCTCAACCGGTAGTACTGACCTGAGGCAGGTGCCGCGGATTCGCATGGCGCCCCGAAGGCAGACCGACGTCGCTCATTCCAATGGTGCGCCAACGACCCAAGGCCCTGCTGCGGCCCCATCGCGCTGGTTCGCCCTCGCGCTCGCTGCGCTGAGCCTGCTCGGCGCCCCGGGGTGCGCGGCTGTCGGGTTGACGCTCCTCGGGGTCGGGACGGGCGTCACGGCGGGAACCGGTGTGGCTTACACCCTGGACAGCATCGCGTACAAGACCTTCACCACCCCGGTGAACAGCCTGCACAGCGCCACCCTCAAGACGCTGAGGCGAATGGAGATCGCCGTGCGGGAGGACGAGTCCACCGAGGCCGGAAGAAAGATCGTGGCGGTGGCGGCTGACCGCACCATCGAAATCGAGCTGGACCGCCTGACCCCGAAGACTTCCCGCATGCGCGTCAACGCCAAGCACGGCTTGTTCTTCAAGGATCGCGCCACGGCGACCGAGATCATCGTGCAGACCGATCGGATGCTCGAGGACGAGCCGGAGCCAGTCTCGCAAGCAAAACGGACTGCGCCGGCTCCGACGCCCAAGCCATAGCAAAGGAGAACCCGAACATGCTGCGAATCGTCACCATCGCACTTCTGGCCATCGTCGTGGGCGCCGCGCCATCCCGCGCGCAGACTACGACCCCGACTCAGGCTGCCCCCCCGAGCCCGGACGCGGCCTTTGACAGCCTCTCCCCGGGCAACCAGAAGATCGCCCGGGCGCTGTTTGAAGCCCAGAAGCAAGACGCGGCGTCAGCAACATCCACGACGACCAAGGCTCTCACGCTGGATGACATCGCCGCCATGAAGCTCAACGGCAAGGGATGGGGCGTGGTCTTCAAGGAGATGAAGGCTCAGGGGCTGATCCAGGAAAGGAACCTGGGCCAGCTGGTGAGCCGCGCCAACCGTCATGCTCATTCGGAAGCTTCCGGTACCACGATCAGCACGGCAAGCAGTCGGACCGAGGTAGTGGGGAACAAGAGCACCAGCCATGGCGTCCGCGCCGACGGTGACGGCCGGGGGTACGGCCACGACCACGCGGGCGGGCGGCATGGTGTCGGCGCGGGACACGCCGGCAGGAGCGGCCACGGCATCGGGCGAGGCAGGTAAGTGCGGGAGCTTGCATACGCGGAGGGAGGAATCAGCAGATGAAGCGAGTGCTGAGTTTCGGGCTCATCCTGGTCCTGTTTGCCACGGCGGGGTGCGCCAACATGACGCCGAGGCAACAGCGGGCGCTGAGCGGCGGCGCGATCGGCGCAGCAGGGGGCGCAGCCTTCGGCGCCATCGCGGGAAGCCCCACCATCGGGGCAGCCGTGGGCGGCGTGGTAGGCACAGCCGCCGGAGCGCTCTGGGAAGACATCAACAGGGGGCTGAACGGCGGTCAGCAGAAGAAGTAGCCGAGCCTCCCTGGGCTGGAGGAGGGGAATCATGATCCGTCCGGTGCTTATGTCTGCGCTGGCGGGTGCGCTGGTTTTGGCCAGTGCCTGTGCCACCAAGGAGTTCGTCCGGGAGGAAGTTCAGACCGTCCGCGCGGGCCTCGCTCAGGAGCGAGAACGCGTCGGAGGCATCGTCTCCCAAGTCGATGAAGTCAGGGTTCAGGTGCGCGAGGTCGGGACACAGCTTACCGACGTGCGCTCCCTGGCGGACGACGCACGGTCGCGCGCGGGCGAGGCGACCTCCGCTGCGGACCGCGCGAGCCAGGCTGCCGTTACGGCGTTCGCGAAGGCCGAGGCGACCGATCGCCGCCTCAGCCGGCTCTGGGCGAACCGCAACAAGCGCGCCGTGGTCGAAACGCTCACGGTGACCTTCGGGTTCGACAAGTGGGAGCTCGACGATCGCGCCCAGACGGACCTCCTCGACGTCGTGAAGCAGCTCAAGGAGAACGCCGAGCTAGTCGTGGACCTAGAGGGTCACACCGACATGGTCGGCCCGATCGCCTACAACCTGCAGCTGAGTCAGCGCCGGGTGGACGCCGTCCGACGCTTCCTCTTCGGGCACGGGATTGATCTTCCTCGGGTCCAAACGATCGGCCTCGGCTCGGCCCATCCGATCGCGGACAACGCCAGCGCCGAAGGGCGAGCCCGGAACCGGCGCGTGGCTGTCCGGCTCTTCACCCCTGCCGAGTAGGGCTACCGAGCTTCATTCAGACGGAGACAACGTCAGCAGCGGGGAAAAAATCTTCCTGAGGGGGGAGGCGAAGCGGACGTAGCCTGGGGTTATCCCGCCTTCCTCATCGGGCGCCCGCAACAGATCTTCTGAACGGGCGCCGTTCTCCCGCATCTCGCACAGCGAAATAGCGCCACCGGACCCTCCCTCCCGCGGGTGGCACGGCGAGCAGCTCCCACCGTCCTAACACCCTCGGCCGGTGTGCGGGCGGCTGGGACGCCACGCTCGCCGTGCCACCCGTGTCAGCTACCTGCCATCCTTAGGACCCTGTCGGAGCAACACGGTCAATGCGCTCGCGCTCCTGACAGTTCGCCCACCGTTGCCGGTTCCACTCCGAGCGCGGGCTTCGCCCGCGCAGCCGTCGGGGGAGGTTTCGGAGGGGGCCGTCGAGGCCCCCTCCGACTCAAAGTCGCTCGATGATCGTCGCGATGCCCTGCCCGAAGCCGATGCACATGGTCTGGAGCCCGTAGCGCCCGCCCGTGCGCTCCAGCTCGTGGAGCAGCGTGGTCATCAGCTTGGCCCCGGTGCAGCCGAGCGGGTGGCCGAGCGCGATCGCCCCGCCGTTCACGTTGACCCGCGTCATATCGGGGTGCAGCTCCCGCTCCCAGGCCAGGACGACCGACGCGAAAGCCTCGTTGATCTCGGTCACGTTGACCTGATCCAGCTTCAGCCCGGCCTTCTTCAGCACCCGCTGCGTGGCCGGGATCGGCCCCGTCAGCATGATGGTCGGATCCACCCCGGCCAGCGCCGTGGCGATGAACCGCGCGCGCGGGTTGAGGCCGAGCGCCTTCGCTCTGGCCTCTGACACGATCAGGAGTGCCGCTGCCCCGTCGGAGATCTGGCTGGAATTCGCCGCGGTCACGACGCCATCAGGCTTGAACGAGGGGGCCAGGGTCGCCATCTTCTCGCGATTCACCGGGACACGCACGCCCTCATCGGTGTCGAAGACGCTCCCGTCCGGCAACGTCACCGGGACGATCTCGCGCTTGAACCGGCCCTCGGCAATGGCCCGCCCGGCCTTCTCATGGCTCTGGGCTGAGAATTCGTCCAGTTCCTCACGCTTGAGCCCCCACTTCTCAGCGATCAGCTCGGCGGAGAGCCCCTGGGGGATGATCTGGTAACGCTCGGAGAGCTTAGGACTGACCGGCCCTTCCCCCGGCCCCTGGCCGTTCGAGCCCATGGGGACCCGGGTCATGTGCTCGACGCCCCCCCCGATCACGACCTCGTACTGGCCTGACATCACGCCCATGGCGGCGAAGTTCGCCGCCTGCTGCCCCGACCCGCACATCCGGTCCAGGGTCGTCCCGCACACATCGAGCGGGAACCCGGCGATCAGCGCAGCGTTCCGGGCAATGTTGAAACCCTGCTCGCCGACCTGATCCACGCACCCGACCACCACGTCCTCGACCTCGTTGGGATCGATCTTCGCCCGCGTCACGAGCTCCTTCAGGGTGTGGGCCAGCAGGTCATCGGGGCGGATCCCGGACAGCTTGCCGTTCCGCTTGCCGACCGCCGTCCTCACCGCCTCCACGATCACAGCCGTGTGCATGATAACCCTCCTTCGATCGAGCCGATCCGGACGCTGTACCTCGAACAGGTGGCTTCATTCTACCGGGGCGGCTCCGCGGGCGCAAGGCGCCCCCTCTGGCGCCAGCCGTTTCGGATCTTCGCCCAGGATGATGTGGCCGCACGACCGAAATAGCACGGGAAAGCCGCGATCCGGGGCTCGTGAGCCAGCGGGCCCGATCTTCCGAGGGCTGATTGG
>JACQWB010000272.1 GCA_016209385.1 Candidatus Rokuibacteriota bacterium | reverse complement strand
TTGACCCCGGGCGGAAGGAGATCGCGCACCCGTGCCTCCACCTGCTCGGCCTTCATGAAGCCGACGCCCGGCCGGAGCTCGGCGATGTCCAGCATCACCTCGTGGGACATCCGCCACTTGAGCCGGCGATCCAGGATCTGGCGCCATTCCTGACCCAACGCCTTGCGTTCAGGATCGTCGGAGTCGTGCCAGCGCCCGACCTCTTCCAAGAGCGTCCACTCGGTGAGGTGGAGATACGGATGGAGCTCTTTCCTCAAGTCCCAGGGAAAGGCGATCCGCATCGTGTCGCGGAAGATCTCCTTGAGATGGAGGTCGATGCCTCTCGTGGTCCGGTGGTAGTAGACGTTCGTGTACATGTAGAAGCGGGCCGTGAGAAACATGATGAGGGCCTGGGTGCCGCCGCGATCCAGCGTGAGCCCGTCCTCGGTGAAGAACGAGTAGTAGATGATCCGCTCGACGTCGATGGGCCCGACCGCGACGCCGCACATGTACGAGTCGCGCATTACGTAGTCCATGTTGTCGGCGGTGTAGATGCCGGAGAGGAGCGGCTTGAGGAACGCGAGCCAGCGCGGGTGGCTGGCATCGGGCCGGGTGTACGCCTTCCCCATCAGGTAGCAGCTCCACTCGGGGTCGATCCTCTCACCTGGCGCGAACGCCCCGCTCGGACTGCGCCTGAGCCCGCGGACGATATCCCCCAGCTCCTCCCGGATGATCCGCTGGCCCACCATCTCGTGCGTGAGGTCGAAGTCCACCAGGAAGTTGTCGTCGAAGAAGTGGCCAAAGGGACCGTGGCCGACATCGTGGAGGAGGCCCGTGATCCGGAGCAGCTCTTCGACGAGGGCCTGGGACGGGGCGTCGGGGAAGATGGACTTGAGCGAGGGGTAGAGCTGCTGGGCGAAGCGGCCCGCGAGGTGCATGGCGCCGAGGGCATGCTGGAAGCGGCTGTGCTCGGCCGCGGGGAAGACCCAGCGCGCCGACTGGAGCTGCGGGATCCGCCGGAGGCGCTGGACCCACGGCGTATCGATCAGCTCCTGCTCCGTGGCCTCGCCGGGAATCCCATCCGGGCGCGTGTACAGGATGTAGTGGTGGATCGGGTCGGCGATCAGGCCGCGTCCCTGATAGCTGTCCGCCCCCTTCATAGGCTTAGAGTATCACAACCGGACTCGCGCCATCCTACGCGCCGGGCAGCTCGACCAGCAGGAATTTCCGGTCGCCCCGGAGGACCCGGGTGCCCTCCAGGAGAAACGATCTGAGCAGCGCCATCCGCCGGTCGTTCTCCTCCCGCGGGCGGCGCTCATCGACGATCGGCGATCTCCCGTAGTCGAACAGCACGTCGTGGCGGACCAGCACATGGGTGATCCCGGCGGCCCGCACGCGGTCCCGGACCTCCCCGACGTCCCGGGCGGTGTCCACGTACTTCCTGAGCGTGTAGTCCTCGAACGCGTAATCCGACAGATGCGGCCGCTCGAGATGGTAGGTGTCCCGCCGCATGTTGATGAGCCAGAGGCGGGCATCGGGCGGGAGCTGGGTGTTGACGATGCGGTAGTACGGGTAGTGATCGAGCCGCCGTTCGAGATACGCCGCACGCGGCTCGCCGCCGAGGACCACCCGAACCGGGTTCTGCTCGAGGAACCACGCGACGATCACGAGGTGCCCCGCCACGGTCGTCGCCAGCAGCGTCCACTGGAGCGATCTTGTGCGACCACTCAACCCGGACCTTGTCCCGGCGGCTGCCGCGCCCGCGATCGCCACCGCCAGGGGCGGAAGCGCCGGCAGCAGGAACCGCAGCTGCTGGCTCGAGAAGAACCAGCCGACGAAGAGCCAGCCGGACGCGGCAGCGGCGAGTCGCAGCTCGGCGTCGAGCGGCAACCGCCAGAGCGCCCAGAGGAGGAGCGGCAGCCCGAGCAGGAACGAGATTCCGAGCACCCCGTCGTAGTAGGCGGGCTGCTCCGGCTGGGCCATCAACGACAGGCGCACCGGCGCGGCCACATAATGCACGACGCTTTTCGGATCACCGCCGTAGAGCGAGAGGAAGACCTGAAACAGCACCGAGCGCTCCGTGTCCCAGCCCTGGGCGCTGGCCTTCCACACGTCCAGGTAGAACGGAAACAAGGGGCTCCCCGTGAGAACCCAATTCCGCATGTACCACGGGCTCCCGAGGATAGCCGCACCCAGCAAGGCGACCAGCCCATCCCGGACGATCCCGCCCGGCCCCGGGGCCGGTCCGGCGCCGGCCTCGCTCTTGCGCCGCTCCGCCTGCCAGGCTCTGAGAAGGACGACCACGGGCAGGAAAATGACGAGAAACGCGGCCAGGGGCTTGACGGAGAGCGCGAAGCCGAGCGCGAGCACGAAGGCGACGAGGCTGGCGCGACTCGCGGTCGTCGACCAGCGCCCCAGCGCGTGGACCGCCAGCGCGACGTAGACCGACAGCGCCACATCCACGTACCCGCTGGAGGCGACGGAATAGGCCGCCGGAATGGCAGCGACGAGCGCCGAGACGGTGAGCGCCCAGCCCTCGCCCACCCCCTGCTCGCGCGCCCAGCCGTACACGAGGGCGAGCAGGAGCGGGAAGAACGCGAACAGGACGGCGCCGAAGGCGGCTTCCGCGACCCGGGCACCGGCCAGACTGCCGAGGAGCAGCGCCCACACGCCGTTCATCTCCGCGCCGAGGGGGAAAAAGCCGGCGATGTTGTAGGGCACCTCCACGATGCCGCCCGCGGCGACAAACGCTTTCGGGACCGCGAGGTGATAGATCAGCGCGTCCTTGCCGGTCGGGGGGGCGAGCGCAGCCACCAGCGCGAGCAGGACCGGAAAGGCGACGCATCCCAGGGCCACCCGCTCGAGCCCGCCTCGCCGGCGCTCCCCGTGATCCCCACCGCCTGGCCGAACGCCTCCCGCCCTCCGGTTCCGCACACCAGCAGCCGCGGCGAGCGCGAGCCCGCCCGCGAGAGCCGCCACCGCGACCGCCTTCGAGTAGAAGCCGGCAATCCCGAGCCCAAACCACAGAAGCGACCAGAGCCCGGCGCCGAACGCGACCTTCCTGGACCAGACAAGAGCGCTCGACCTCCTGGCCTCGCGCTTCGCGGCCGAAGACTCGGGCGGGAAGCGTTCCGTGAGCCGCACCACGATGTCGCCGAGACCGCACCACGCGAGGACCACGGCCACCGCGACGAGCGCGCCCAGAGCGCTTTCCGCAGCGCCCCTGAGGCCGAACAGTCTGGTCTGAACCAGCGACGCCAGGAACGACGGAAAGACCTCCGGAAGTCGCCCGACGTCCGACCCCCGCTGCCACAGGAAGAGCGCGGTGAGCAGGAAGAGTCCCGCGACCGCGACTCGGGTCGCAGGCAGGCCGAGGCCGTCGGGAGGAGTGGGCGCGACGCGGAAAGCGGCAGAGGCTGACGGGCCGGGCGTCGGGCGCTTCAGCGCGCGCAAATTCGTGTGGCTACCGGGCGCGCGGGGACCTACTTCTCCGTAGTGCGGAAGAAGCGGTAGCGGTCGGCGGAGCGGACCGTGATCGCGTGGAAGCGGGCATCCCGCACCACGACGAGCGTGATCTCCTGCCCTACCTGGGTCTGCCAGAGGCGGGTGTAGAACTCCTCCTGGCTCCCGACCGGCTCGCCGTCCAGCCGGACGATGCGGTCGCCGCGCTGGAAGCCGGCCGAGCCCGCGGGGCCGACCGGGGAGACCCCCGTCACGACGACGCCGCCGTCCTCCGCCGGCACCGTGTAGAGGCCGAGCCACGGGCGGGGCTTCCGGCTCACCACCCGTCCCTCGCGGATCAGCTCGTCCTTCCCCGGGAGAAACTTCTCGATGGGGATCGCCAGGTTCACGAGCGGCGGATCGCCGAGGCGGAGCGAGGCAATCCCGATGACCTCCCCCCGCTCGTTGACGAGCGGGCTGCCGCCGAAGGAGGGGTTGTAGGGCGCCACGACGAAGGCGCGGTCCAGCATGTACTCCCAGTAGCCGGCGAAGGCGCGGATCGTCTGAACGCTCCCGGAGGTGGCGACCAGGTCGCCGTCGTCGTCCACGCCCACCGTGGCCGTGAGCTGGCCGACCGTCACGGTCGTGGAGTCGCCCAGGACCGCGCTCGCATAAGGACCGGGGGCGTCGATCTTGACCACGCCCAGCCCGACCTCGAGGTCGAGGCCCACCAGGCGCGCAGGGAGCTTCCGGCCGTCGCGAAGCCACACTTCGATCCGCTCCGCGTCGAGCAGCACGTAGCTCACGGTCAGCGCATACCCGTCGGGGGCAAAGATCACGCCGCTCCCCCGGCGCTCTGGCCCCAGGGTATGCGCCGACGGGCGATCGCGCGGCACCTGGACCTTGATCCCCACGACAGCCGGCTGAACTTTCTGCACATAGGAGGGGAACTGGGAGGCGCCGGACGGGTCCGGGCTCTTCTGTCGTTCCTGAGGCGCGGCCCAGAGGAGGGCCGGGAGGACGAGAGCGACCAGGGCGAAGGCGATCCGTTTCATCGGCGTCCCCCGTACTGCCGGCGGTAGTACTCCCTGAAGGCCCCCGATTTGAGGGGCCGCCACCACGCCTCGTTGGCCCGGTACCACTCCACGGTCGCGCGGAGCGCCGCCTCGAAGGCATGGGCGGGCACCCAGCCGAGGCTCCGGAGCTTGGTCAAGTCCAGGGCGTAGCGGCGATCGTGACCGGGACGATCAGGGACCGGCTGAATCAGGCTCTCCGACTTGTCGAGGATCTCGAGGATCTTGCGCGTGAGGACGATGTTCTCGACCTCGGTGCCGGCCCCGACGTTGTAGACCTCGCCCTCGCCCCCTTTGTGCAGCACCAAATCGATGGCGGCACAGTTATCCAGCACGTAGAGCCAGTCGCGCACGTTCCGGCCGTCGCCGTAGAGCGGGAGCGGCCGGCCCTCGAGCGCGTTGGTGATGAAGAGCGGGATGATCTTCTCCGGATACTGGTAGGGGCCGAAGTTGTTCGAGCTCCGCGTGATGATGATCGGGAGGCGATGGGTCTTCCAGTACGCGAGGGCCAGCAGATCGCCCCCCGCCTTCGAGGCCGAGTATGGGCTCGAGGGGTCGAGCGGCGCGGTCTCCTTGAACGCGCCACGCTCGATCGAACCGTACACCTCGTCGGTGGAGACCTGCAAATACCGGGGGATGCGGAGCGCGTTCACTGCCTCCAGGAGCGTGAAGGTCCCGAACACGTCGGTCCGGATGAAATCGTCGGCCGCCAGGATGGATCGATCAACGTGACTCTCCGCAGCGAAGTTGACGATGGCGTCCGCGCCCCGCGCGACGTCCCGCACCAGGCCCGCGTCGCAGATGTCTCCGTGGACGAACCGGTAGCGGGGATCGCGCTCGACATCCCGGAGGTTCTCCAGGTTGCCGGCGTAGGTGAGCTTGTCGAGGTTGATGACCGAGTAGCCGGGATACTTCGTGAGGAGGTGACGGACGAAGTTGGAGCCGATGAACCCCGCCCCGCCGGTAACCAGCACCTTCATCAGTCGTGTCTCTTATTAGCCCTGCGCCGGGGCGCCCTGCCTCCGCTCAGGCCACCTCGCCTCGACGGGCTTGGCTCGCTCGAACGCCTCCGCTGGCCCCCCCATCCCCCCGCGGCGGGGGGTAGTCCTCGCGGCCCAACAGCGTTGGACCGCTCGGAGCGCTGCGGCGTCCTGCGCTTCGCCGCCCGCTACGGCTCGTCGGATTCGCTCGGCAGTGCATCCCCGACGCAGGGCGCGGGCGTGCTCTCTACCGAGCCGCCCAGCGGGTGGCACGGCGAGCGGGGCGCCCACCGGAGGGGCCGGGGGTCCCCGGGTACCCGCGAAGCGGGTGGGGCGGGGGTGGCCCCGACGGTGGGGCTGCTCGCCGGGACAGGACCCGGCGGGCGGCTCGACGCCTCGCTACTCACGCGATGTCTCCCAGATGGCGGCACCGGCAAAGTCCCAGGGGAGGCGGCCTTCGTCGGAGGAACCGGGATCCGGCGAGAAGTGGGTGTCCGTAAAGTAGATGATCCGGCCACGGACCGGCCCCAGGTTCCGGCACCCGTGCGCCACGCCCGGGGGGATCAGCACGAGGCGGGAGTGACCGTCGCCCAGCACGAGACGCATCCGCGCCCCTTCGGTGGGTGAGCCGGCGCGGAGGTCGATCAGCAAAAGGAGGATCTTGTCGGCGGGCGGAACGTACCAGATGTCGGTCTGCCGGCGGTGGAGATGGAAGGCCTTCATCACTCCCGGCTCCAGCTCGCTGTAGTTCAGCTGGGCCAGGACGAAGCCGGGAAACGCGCCGCACGCCCCCGCGGTGAAGCGCCCGAGCTCGGTGAAGGAGCCGCCGTCGTCGGTGTGGCGGGCGAGCCCCACGATCTCGACGCCCTTGATCTGGGGCTTCGGCGTGTAGTCCTGGAGGCGAAACGCGCGCCGGGCTTCGTCGCTCAGCTCCATGGGCGTTTCCCCGTCTTCGACCGCGGCACCGGATCCGCGCTCAAACGAGCCCGACCTGGGAGCGGTCGCCAAGCATCAGGTTGTAGGACTTGGGCTTGGCTTCGGAGCGATAGATGGTCACGTTCCGCCCCACCAGGCTCGATTCGATCCGCCCGCTGATGTCCAGGATGCTGGAGCCTTCGAGGATGATCGAGTGCTCCACCTCGCTGCCGCGGATGACCACCTGATCGCCGACCGCGGTGAAGGGCCCGATGTACGCGTTCTCGAGCATGGCGCCTTTGCCGATGATGGCGGGCCCGCGGACCACGCTCCTCACGATCTTCGCTCCAGCCTCGATGACCACTTTCCCGTGCACCTCCGAGGCCTCGACCTCCCCTTCCACGCGGGGCTCGAGGGCATCGAGGATGATGCGGTTGGCCTCCAGGAGGTCGTCCAGCTTGCCCGTGTCCTTCCACCACCCCTCGATCACATGGGGCCGCACCACGAGCCCGCTGTCGATGAGCCGCTGGATGGCGTCGGTGATCTCGAGCTCCCCCCGCCAGGACGGCTTGATCACCTTCACCGCGTCGAAGACATGCCGGTCGAACATGTACACGCCGACGAGGGCGAGGTCCGAGGGCGGCTTGGACGGCTTCTCGATCAGGCGGACCACCTTGCCGTCCTTGAGCTCAGCCACGCCGAACTGCTGGGGGTTGGGAACCCGCGCCAGGAGGATCTGGCAGTTCGGCTTCCCCTCCTGGAAGCTCTGGACCAGGGGGGCGAGCTTCTCGCGGATCAGGTTGTCCCCGAGGTACATGACGAAGGGCTCCCGCCCGATGAAGGACTCCGCGACCAGGACAGCGTGGGCCAGCCCCAGCGGGGCTTCCTGCTCGATGTAGGTGACGGCGACTCCGAAGCGGCTCCCGTCCCCCACCGCATCCATGATCTCGCGCTTGGTGTCACCGACGACGATTCCGATATCGCGGATCCCCGAGGCTGCGAGCGCCTCGAGCCCGTAGTAGAGGATTGGCTTATTGGCAACCGGGACGAGCTGCTTGGCCGAGGTGTAGGTGATGGGACGGAGCCGGGTGCCGCGACCACCGGAGAGGATCAGCCCTTTCATCGTTCCCTCACGTCATGGCCCCGTGATACTCACTTTAACTGCTGAACGGTGCGGGGTCCAGAATACACTGAATTCGCCCAAACGTCCGGGACCGGACAAAGTCCATTGACTTGATCGGAATATGAGGTATTATAAAGCCTGCTCCGGCTGAGAGGGGAGGACATCAATGAAAACGCTGAGGGAGATGCTCACGGAGGCCCGTCAGGTCGTCCGGGAGGAAGGCCCTGAGGCTCTCAAGGCCCGCCTCGACGCCGGCGAGCCCCTCGTCCTGATCGACGTCCGCGATCCCGACGAGTACCGGGACGGCTACATCGAGCCCGCCGTGAACATCAGCCGGGGCTTCCTCGAGTTCAGGATCGCGACAGCGGCCACCGACCCCAGCACGCCCATCGTCCTCTACTGACAGACGGGCCTCCGGTCGGTCCTGGCCGGCAAAGCTCTGAAGGAACTCGGCTTCACCGACGTCACCTCCCTCGCCGGCGGATACCAGCGGTGGGTCCAGTCCGGGTTGCCGATCGTCAAGGACTCCCCCCTCACGACAGAGCAGATCCAGCGCTACAG
>JACQWB010000271.1 GCA_016209385.1 Candidatus Rokuibacteriota bacterium | reverse complement strand
GCCCCCTCCGATCGTTAGAGCGTTTTTTCCAGCAGCCTTCTCGCGCACTCGTTGTTCCGTAACCCCGCGTCCCCACGTACTTCCGCTCAGACCCATTCGCTTAGAGCGTTTTTAGGGGGCCGGTGCCCGCCTTTTCAGGCGCACCCGGGTCTGTTAGGATGGGGGCGTTTTGCGTCGCCATCTTCCACCGGAGGGACTCACCGATGCTCGCCAATCCAGTGAAGCGCAGGCTCAAGGACGGCAAGGCCGTGGTGGGCACGTGGCTGAACCTGGGAGACCCGATCGCAGCGGAGGCGCTCGCGGCCCTCGGCTTCGACTGGCTCGTCGTGGACACCGAGCACAGTCCCATCGACTTGCACGCGCTGGCCACCATGTTCCAGGCGATCGGCCGCTTCGCCGTCGCGCCCATGGCCCGCGTCCCGTGGAACAACGAGGAGAACATCAAGCGCGTCCTCGACGCGGGAGCCTGGGGGTTCGTCGCGCCCAATGTGAGGGACCGGGAAGAGGCGGAGCTGGTCGTCCAGGCCGCCAAGTACCCGCCCAAGGGGATCCGGAGCCTGGGAGGCGGTCGCCACGCGCTCTCCTTCAAGACCGATCCCGCGACCTACTTCCAGAAGGCGAACGACGAGATCGTCGTCGTGCTCCAGATCGAGCACATCGACGGGGTGCGAAAGATCGACGACATCCTGTCCGTGCCCGACGTCGATGCGTGCTACATCGGCCCCAACGACCTCTGCGCCTCCATGGGGCTCACGCCGTCGCTCGAGCCGACCCACACGGAGTTCGAGGAGGCGGTGCAGACCATCCTCCGGTCCGCGCAGCGCCACGGCGTCCCCGCCGGGATCCACTGCGCCACTCCCGAGAACCTGAACCGTCGGATCCGTGAGGGGTGGCGCTTCATGGGGATCCTCGGCGATCTCAGGTTCATGACGGCCGCGGCTAAAGCCGCCCGTGACGCCATCACGGTGGAGTAGGAACGTGTCCGCCATCGTCGTGAACTGCCACGCGCGCCCCTTTCGAGCGCGGGCTTTGCCCGCGCAAGCGATGGGGGAGGTGTCGGAGGGGGCCGTCGAGGCCCCCGCCGAAGATCGAGCGCGGGCTTTGCCCGCGCAATCTACTCGGGCCTCGCCTCGTGGCTCTCCTCGCCTGCGGCTCGTCGGGAGCCCCGCGGCTCGAACTGCCACGGGGGAGGTTCGGAAGGGGGGCGAAGCCCCCCTCCGAGGATTTCTATGACCCGTCTCGGGGTGGCTATCCCCTTTTCCAACCCGATGCCGTTCGCCGACCACCTGGGGCTCGCCCAGGAAGCGGAGGCCCGCGGCTACGACGCGGCGTGGACCGCCGAGGTCGGCGGCCCGGACGCGGTCACCACCATGACGCTTCTGGCCACGAATACCAGGCGCCTCGAGATCGCAACCGGGGTCATCCCGGTGCAGACCCGGAGCCCGATCGTCCTGGGGATCACCGCCGCGACGCTGGGCAGCCTGGCGCCAGGCCGGATCGCGCTGGGCCTCGGCGTCTCGAGCGAGATCATCGTGAAACAGTGGCACGGGTTGCCTTTCCGGAAGCCGCTGGCTCAGCTTAGGGAGGCGGTTGCAATCATCCGGATGGTGCTCGCCGGCGAGCGAGTGACCTTCGAGGGCGAGTTCTACCGGCTCAAGAACTTCCGCCTCCTGATCCCGCCGCCGCCCCAGCCGGTCCGGATCTACCTCGGCGCGCTCGGACCCAAGATGCTCCAGCTCGCGGGTGAGATCGCGGACGGCGTGCTCCTGAACTGGATCCCGCCCGAGGCGATCCCCGAGTCGATCAGACAGGTCGAGATCGGCGCCCGTCGGGCGGGACGAAAACTGGACGGCTTTGAGATCGCCTGCTTCATCCGCGTGTCGGTGGCCGACGACCCGGCGCCCGCGCGCCAGTGGCTCGCCCGCGAGATCACGGGCTACTGCGTCGTGGATGCCTACGCCCGGTTCTTCACCGCGTGCGGCTTCGGCGCCGAGGTGGAGACGGCGAGGCGGGCCTGGCAGGCCGGCGATCGGGCAGGCGCCGTCAAGCAGATCTCGCCTCGCTTCCTCGACGGCCTCGGCGTCGTGGGCCCGGCCGACTTCTGCCGGCAGCGACTCGATCAGTTCGCCAAGGCCGGCCTCACCCAGCCGGTCGTGTTTCCGTTCTCGCCCGACCCGACGCCGTTCCCCTCGCTGCTCGGGACCATCCAGGCTTTCCCCGGCTGAGCCGGTGAGCCATGGCCTCGCTCAGCGTCCTCGGCGTCATCCCCGCACGCCTCGAGTCCAGCCGGCTCCCCCGGAAGGTGCTCCGCGAGATCGCGGGGCTGCCGATGCTCTGCCATGTCTATCGCCGCGCCGGGCAATCGCCCCTGCTGACCGACCTTTTGGTGGCGACGGACTCTGAGGAGGTCGCTGGCGTCTGTCGTGGTCATGCGATCCCGGCGGTCATGACCTCGCCCGCTCATCCTTCGGGGACCGATCGCATCTGGGAAGTTTCGCGCGGCCGCGCCGCTGACGTGTATGTCAACATCCAGGGGGACGAGCCGCTGATCACGCCCGAGCACATCCGGGCACTGGTGGAGCCGTTCCAGCGACGCCCCGACACCCAGGTGGTCACCCTGAAGGCCCGCGCCACGCCCGAGGAGGCCGCGAGCCCCAACGTGAACAAGGTCGTGACCGATCTCCGGGGGAATGCCCTCTACTTCTCGCACCACGCGATCCCCTACGATCGGGACCGTACCGGCACCGCGGTCTACTGGAAACACGTCGGGCTCTACGCCTACCGTCGGGAGGCGCTGGAAACCTTCCACCGGTTCCTGCCGTCGGTGCTCGAGACGGCCGAGCGGCTCGAGCAGCTCCGCTTCCTCGAGAACGGGATCCCCGTCCACGTCTCGGAGACCTCCGAGCCGACGATCGGCGTGGACACCGAGGAGGACCTCCGCGCGGTCGAGGCCTACCTGAGAAAGCATCCGCGTTGACCGCGTCCTGGCGGATCCTGGTCCTGATCCTCGCCGTCCAGACGGTCGCCAACATCGGGCCCATGGGTCTCCCGGCGATCGCCCCGCTCATCCGTGAGGACCTGGACCTCTCGCTCACCCAGGCGGGCTCCTTCCTCTCCGCCTACTATGTCGGGCCGATTCTCATGTCGCTCCCCGCGGGGTGGCTGGCTGACCGCTGGGGGATCCGCCGGACGATGGTGGCGGGGCAGGCACTGATCGCGCTCGGCCTCCTCAGCGCCGCCCTTGCGCGCTCGTTCGCCGTCCTCGTCCCCCTGACGATCCTGGCCGGCGTCGGCTACGGCATGCTGAATCCGACCTCCACCAAGGCCGTCATCGCCTGGTTTCCGCAACGCCAGCGCGCCACCGCTGTCGGGCTCAAGCAGACCGGCCTTCCGTTCGGTGGTGTCCTCGGCGCAGCTCTGCTCCCGGCCCTGGGGCTGGCCATCGGATGGCGGGCGGCGGTGATGGCCTCGGCCGCCTCGATCCTCGTGCTGGGCGCGGCCACGCTGATCCTCTACCGGGATCCGCCCGATCTGCTCCGACCATCCGGAGGCGGCGGCTCCGGAATGATCCGGACGGTCCTCGGGACGGCGGATCTCTGGTGGGTCTCCCTGGCCACGCTCATCTTCGCTGTGCTCCAGACCGTCTGGCTGAGCTTCCTCGTCCTCTACCTCCACGAGGTCGTGCGGCTCTCCGTGGTGAGCGCTGCGGGCTACCTCGCCCAGGCCCAGGTCACGGGCATCCTGGGACGCATCGGCTTCGGCGTTCTCTCGGATCGCCTCTTCGGCGGCCGCCGCCGGATCGTCCTCTTCCTCGCCGGGAGCGGGTCGATGCTCTGCTCGATCGCGATCGCGGCGACGGGCCCGGGGACACCGGCGTGGCAGCTCTCGCTCCTGGCCTTGAGCTTCGGGTTCGTCGGCATCGGCTGGAACGGCGTCCAGCACACGCTCCTGGCCGAGCTGGCGGGGCCGCGCGCCGCGGGCACGGCCGTCGGCCTCGGGCTCGCGGTCTCCTCGCTCGGCGTCACGCTCGGGCCGCCCGTGTTCGGCTGGGCCGTCGAGCGGATCGGGGGGTACGGGGCCGCCTGGATCGGTCTCGCCGCGACGATGGCGGGAGCCCTGGTCCTCCTCGGGCGAGTGCGCGAGTCGCGCCGCCTCTACGACAGGTGAGTGGCGCCGCGGGTCGCGGCGTCTGCGCGCGGGTTTTCCGTTGACACGACGGCGGTTCAGTGCTATCAAGATGCAAACCGTCAGGCCGGCAGACACTCCATCATCCCAAGCCCTGTGACGTCCTTCAGGAGGCGCTACCCCTTGCCGTCGGGGATTCCCCCCCGAGGAGGGGAGTCTGCTCCGGTTTCCGAGACCGGCGCGGGCCCCTGGACGCGGGGAGGTCTCCACCACTCGTCACCCATACCAGGAGGAGGACGCAGATGGACACACCGGATCGTGACACGACCCCGGTCCCAAGCGTTGACCGTCGAACCTTCCTGAAAGTTGGCGGCGCGGTCGGGGTCGCCGCCGCCGCGGGCGGGCTCGAGGGGATCCTGTCCGCCCGCCGGGCCCCGGCCGACGCCCAAGGAACAAGGCTCCACATCCTCCGGTGGGTGGACTTCATCCCGGAGGCCGACGTGGAGCTGAAGCGTCAGGCCCCCGAGGCGAGCAAGGCCCTCGGCGCTGAGGTCACCTTCGAGTTCATCAACGCGAACGACCTCCAGGCCCGCATCACTGCCGCTATCCAATCCGGGTCCGGGCCGGACATTATCCAGATGCTCTGGAACTGGCCGCACCTCTACGCCGCCGGCATCGTGGATGTGTCGGACGTGGCGGAGCCGATCGGCAAGGCGCAGAACGGCTTCTACGACGTCTTCAACGCCACCGCAAAGGTCGGGGGCAAGTGGCTTGCTGTCCCCCATGGGATTACCGGCAACACCGTGGCGTACCGGCGCTCCTGGCACGAGGAGATCGGCGTGAAGGAGTTTCCCAAGACATGGGAGCAGTGGCGCCAGGTTGGAAAGAAGCTTAAGGCGAAGGGCAAGCCGGTCGGCCAAGCGCTCGGTCACAGCTTCGGGGATCCGCCGACCTTTGCCTACCCGCTCCTCTGGTCCTTCGCCGGCGCGGAGGTCGACGCGACCGGCAAGAAGGTCGTGCTCAACTCCAAAGCGACGATCGAATCGGTGAAGTTCATGCAGGCCTTCTGGAAGGACGCCTGCGACGAGGGCGGGGTTGCCTGGGACGACACGAACAACAACCGCGCCTTCCATGCCGGAGAGATCAGCGCTACGCTCAACGGCGCGTCCATCTACATTGTGGCCAAGCGGCAGAAGGAGAAGCTGAAGGATGAAAAGGGCCAGCCGTTGGTCCAGGACATCGAGCACGCGCCGCTTCCGGGGGGATCGGCCGGCCAGTTCGCGATGTACTTGCCGTTCCAGCACAGCGTGATGAAGTACTCGAAGAGCCAGAAGCTGGCCAAGGACTTCCTCAAGTGGCTGCACGCGAAGGAAAACTACGAGAAGTGGTTCCAGGCCAATGAGGCGTACAGCGTCGGCTCGACCAAGGTGTGGGAAGAGCACCCCATGTGGTCCAGGGTCGACAAGCCGCTGCGGATGTATCAGCGGGCCGCCCGGCTCACCCGCACGCTCGGCCACGCGGGGCCGGCGACTGCCCGAGCCACCGAGTCGTATACGAAGTACATCATCGTGGACATGTACGCCAAGGCGGTCCAGGGGATGAAAGCGGAAGAGGCCGTGAAGTGGGCCCACGGTGAGCTTCTGAAGATCTACGCATAGTCTCTGAGGGGGGTCCCCACCCCCCTCAGGACACCCCCCGGCGGAACCAGAGGCGAGTTAGGTCTTTTGCTGGGCTCTGAGCGTAGGAGAACACGAGCGCTCGTGGGGAGGGCGGGGGACGCCGCCAGGATCGAGACGGTTGTCCCTCGCCCCGTCGTTTCCCGCGCATGGAAGCGCGTCTCCGTCTTGGAAGATGAGCGTCTTCTGGCGCTTGCCCTCATGGTTCCTACGGTCGTGCTGCTGGGCGTTTTCATCGCCTACCCGTTCGTCATGGGTGTGTGGCTGTCCGTCTCTGACACCACCGTCGGGAAGCCGGGTCGCTTTGTCGGATTTGAGAACTTCCGCAAGGCCTGGACCGACTCGATCTTCCGTCAGGCGGTCGGCAACACGTTCACGTACACCTTCTGGGCCACGATCCTGAAGCTCGCCCTCGGCATGTGGCTCGCCCTCCTGCTGAACCGGCACTTCCGGGGCAAGCGCCTGGTGCGAGCCCTGATGCTGCTGCCGTTTATCGTCCCGACCGTGCTCTCCACCTTTGCCTGGCGGTGGATGTTCGACCCGACCTTCAGCGTGCTGAACTGGACTCTCTACTACGCGGGCCTGATCACCACCAAGATCCCGTGGCTCTCGGACACTACCCTGGCCCTCTGGTGCGCCATCATCATCAACACCTGGCGTGGCATGCCGTTCTATGCGATCACGCTCCTGGCGGGCCTGCAGACCATCAACCCCGAGCTTCACGAGGCGGCGGCCATCGACGGCGCGAACGGCTGGCAGCGGTTCTGGCGGGTGACCTGGCCGCTCCTCCTCCCGGTCACGCTCGTTGTGGTCCTCTTCTCGGTGATCCAGACCTTCGCTGACTTCCAGCTGATCTATGTGCTGACGGGCGGTGGGCCGGCGAACTCCACGCACCTGTTTGCGACGTACGCGTATCAGGTCGGCGTGGCGACAGGCCTTCTCGGGGAAGGCGCGGCGATCTCCCTCGCCATGTTCCCGGTGCTGTTCCTCATCGTGGTGCTCCAGCTCTGGTACATCCGCCGGGTCGAGAGGACGTGAGATGATCGAGGGGCCGCGCTGGAAGAAGTGGGTGTACTTCTACCTCCCGCTGACGCTCTTCATCGTCGGCGTCCTCTTCCCCTTCTACTGGATGCTCATCACCGCGATCCGCCCGGACCACGAGCTGTACCGGTCCTGGCGCGCGGTGAACAACGCTCCGTTCTGGACCCTCAACCCCACGCTGGCGCACTTTCAGGACCTCCTCCAGAAGACTGCGTTCCCGGTCTGGCTCTGGAACACCATGTTCATCGCGGTGCTCTCGACATTGATCGCGCTGTTCTGTGGGCTCCTGGCGGGCTACGCCCTGGCGCGCCTCAACTTCCCCCTGGCGGGCGGCCTGGGGACCGCGATCTTCGTAACGTACCTGGTCCCGCCCACGCTCCTCTTCATCCCGCTGGCCGACATTATCCGGAACTTCAAGCTGGGGAATACCCCCTGGGCCCTGATCCTTACCTATCCGACGTTCCTGATCCCGTTCTGCACCTGGCTCCTCATGGGCTACTTCAAGACGATCCCAAAGGAGCTGGAGG
>JACQWB010000270.1 GCA_016209385.1 Candidatus Rokuibacteriota bacterium | reverse complement strand
CCCCTCCGATCGTTAGAGCGTTTTTTCCAGCAGCCTTCTCGCGCACTCGTTGTTCCGTAACCCCGCGTCCCCACGTACTTCCGCTCAGACCCATTCGCTTAGAGCGTTTTTAGGGCTCGGATCTCGCGCACATCAAACTGCAGCGCCGCGATCTCCTGGATCTCGCGAGGCTCCCGCTTCAGCAATTCCTCCGGACGTGCCTCCCGCCCCTTCAATGCTCGCGTCAGAACTTCGACGGGATCGGGCCGCCGGCCACCGCTCTCGTGGAGGTGGCGGATGCGCCGAAGTTCTGCTGTGAGGTGGTCCCTGAGGGCCCTTCCGTCTATTTTGAGCTCGCTTGCGCTGGCGACGTTGAAATCCTTCACGATCACCCAGCTGGTCGAGAAGAACCAGTAGAAGAAACCCGCTAGCGTGGCCCAGATTATGAAGGCCACGGGGAGCGTCAGGAGATTGGTCGAATGCTTTATCAGCCAACCGAGGATTTGCGCCAGGCCCCAGAGGACTCTCGTGAGCGCGTAAGGAGCACCCCTTATCATCCTGAGCATGCCCGGGACGATGAGGCTCACGGCACGCGCCAGAAGTGTGGTCAAATGCGCTATCAGACCACTAAGAACTCGCAACAGGGCTCTCATGGCTCTCACGACCGCGTTAATCTGCGCACTCCTTGACACACTGCTCCTTGCAGGTGGGCTGGCACTCGTCGCAACAGGCGACAGCGAGAACTTCCAGGCCTACCCTCTTTCCCTGTTTGAACTCAGCCACGAACGCGCCGGTCGTGCCGAGGTGGTTCTTGTCCGTGTACGTGATGGGGCCGAGGATTCCTGAGTCCCACCTTCGAAATTTCTCTAAGGTGGTCACGACGCGGTCAGTCGTCAGCTCCTTGCCGGTGAGCCGGAGAGCCTCGGCAAAGACCTTCGCTGTCGCGTATCCCATGAGACTCTCGTATCCAGGTGCGGCACCGGGCGCGTACTTCTTCAGATGTTCGCGGTACGCAATGGCTCCTGGGCGGTTAGACCCGTCGGGAGATGGGACCCCGGTTACCATCACCAACTCCTTCAGCTTTTCGGTGAAGCGCCAGGGCACGGCTTCATCCGTAGCCAGCCAGACGGGTTCCAGTCGGCGACTGGTGAGCTCTGCGGCGAGCTGCTCGACGAGCGGAGCAACACCGAAGAGCACTACCGCTCCGGGCTTCATGGGCACCAAGCCCTGCACTGCCATCCTTACTGCTGTTGCTCGATCCTGTCGGAGATCGATCACGATACGGGCGGCGAGCTTTGCTCCCTGCGCAGCGGCTAGGTTCTCCACCGAATCGGCGCCCATCTTCGCGAGTGGAGTATCTGGCGCGAGGACCGCGATCCTGTTGGCAGCCATGCCACGTCGCCGTGTTAGGTGCTTGTAACCGGCCTGGGCTTCGTGCCTTAACGCGGGAAGGACGCGGAACGAAAAACGACCTCGCTCGGCCGGGATACCGTGACGATCAGATAAGGTGAGCGGACCGAAGTCCAGCATCTTACGCTCGTCGAGAATCTTCTCAGCGGTCGTCTGGGCAGCTCCCAGAGAATTCCCAACGAAGGCGAATACCTTCTCGACCTCGATCAGCCGATTGAGCTCGCCGATCGCCGTGTCTGGCGTGTCCTTGGCGTCTCCAGGCACTAGCCTGATCTTGCGTCCGTGGACGCCTCCTTCGTCGTTAAGCGCCCTAACGTACAGTTCTAGGCCGCGGTAGAAGGGGAGAAAGAATGCCGCACGGGGGCCTGAGAGTGGCCCAACAGTACCCAGGGTAATCTCCGTTGAACTGACGCCAGACTGGGCCGCGCTCCTGGCAGGCTGCAAAGAACCGACGACGACGGTTACGAGTATCACCAGTGCCCAGTTCATGGTGGCCTCCCGCGCCCGAACGCTCGGAATGGATCGGCCCTCATCTCTCCGTTGAAGACAAAGAATGGCGCACCCGACGGCCCGTAGCATCGACGAATTCGCTGCCGGTCGCCCGCGAGCGCCATCATAGGCCGCTCCGCGCAATCAGTTCCGCGACCGCCGAGCCGTCCCGTCGCGTGAGGTTCGGGATGAATTTGTGGTAATGGTGGATGACCATCTCCGTGGAGGTGTGGCCGAGGACCCTGGCGACCCAGCCGACGTCCTCGCCGCTCGCGAGCGCCAGGGTCGCGAAGGTGTGCCGGGTCTGATAGAGCGCCCGGCCCCGGAGCCCCGCCAGGCGGAGCGTGGGCTTCCAGACGCGCTCGCGGAGGTTGGTGATGTCCAGGTGGCCGCCCCGCTCGTTGGGGAAGACCCACTCGCTCCAGAGCTGGCTCTCGGCGCGCTGCTCGCGGAGGGCCCGCTCCACGACCGGAAGCATCGGGATCTCCCGGTAGGAGCCTTCGGTCTTCGGCCGACCGACACCACCCCGGCGCGTCACGCCGCGCCGCACGACGACCTGGGGCGGCTTCGCGGCCCAGTCGATCGCGTCCCACCGGAGGCCGATCTGCTCCGACGGGCGGAGCCCGGTAAAGAACGCGACCGTGAAATAGCGCTTCCAGGAGGCACCGGGCAGGTGGGCGAGAAAAAGCTTCACCTCCTCGAGCGACAGAGGATCAATGTCCGTCCTCTCCTCCTTGAGCTTGATGACCGCGCGGGCGGGGTTCTCCTCAAGCAGGCCCCGGCGCACCGCCGGATCGAGGCAGAGCCGCAGGACCTGGAGGACCATGTTGATCCGGCGATTCGAAAGGATCGGGCCCTTCGTGCCACGCTTCCGCTTGAGCGCCCCGACGAAGGCCTCCACATCGTCCACCCGGATCTCCGAGACAGAACGGGCCCCGAAGTAGGGGATGAGGTGCCCCTCGATGATCCGCTCGTAGTCGTACTGGGTTCCTCCTGCTAGCCAGGGCCGGCGGGTCTCGATCCACCTTCTGGCGTGGTCTGCGAACGTGGCGGCAGTGTCGGCAGGCGGGGAGGGTGGAGCGAAGACGTGACGCTTCGATCCGCCCGGGAAGTGCTTCTCGTAGTCGAACGTGCCGGCGGCGATCTCGCCGTCGACTTGGCGGAGGAGCTTCTTGAGCTCCGCGCGGTTGGCTGGGGTGTCGGGCTTGCCGGTCCACTCCCGGCAGCGCACGCCCCTCCAGCGAAAATCAAGGAACAGGCGCCCGCGCTCTGACCGGATCGATCCCATGCGGTAGGCCCTGTCCCGCGGCCTGCTCAAGCCACGCGCGCACGGCAGGCCACTTGAACATGATACGACCGCGGGGCTTCACGTAGTGCTCGCCAAGCTTGAACGTCCCGCGGCTCATGAGGTTCCTGATCGTGCCCTCGGCGTAGCCCATTCGGCTGGACAGCTCGCGGATTGAAAGATACTCCAACTCCGGGCTCTGGACAACCCGTCTCTGTCCTGCCCGGTCTGGCGTGGCGATGCCGGGCCTGGTGCCGGGCACGGAAGCCAGAGTCCCGCCCCGATCTTTCGGGATCGCGACCAGCTCCAGCATCCTCGACCACAGGATCGCCCTGAGATGCTCCAGCTCTGCCTTGAAGCGCTCCAGATCACCGAGGGCGCTCGGTATCTCTTCTGGCGGAAGCGCCTCGGCCCGCCGTGGGTCCTCAAGTAGCTGGTGCAGGCTCGGGGTAAGGGTAAGGGTCATGGCCTCGTTCTCACCGCTCATCAGCCCGGTGCCGGTCTGCGGGTGACCGGCAGTTTCCCTGTCGCGCCGGATTCCGGGGACAACCCTCCTGCCCCTTCGCTGCAAAACGACGGCCGACAACCGAATTACCCCGGGAGTGCATATGACACGGGAAGTTCTCCTCCCTGCCAGTCCCTCCAGGCCCGCCTGGAAACGACAACGAAACGACAACAAAAGCGCAACACAGTCCGTCCGGCCTGACCCGCTCCACGCGGGAGCGCCCGTCCTCTCGCGCTGATTTCTCCAAGCCCCAAGAGGCCTTCCTTTCCGGGTCTTCTTCGGATTGCTCAACTGGCCCGTGCCTTGCTCCTGCTCTCGACTTACGCGGATCTCATCGCGGCTGGCTGAGGGTGAAAGGAGGCGAGAGGGGATGAAGCTCATCTTCGGGACGCTCGCGGCGATGGTGGCGGAGCTCGTGGAGCGGAAGGTCGAAGCGGTGAGGATCGCGCCCTTGGTCCAGAGCGAGCGGGGCCGGGCCACAGGGGTTCCCTACCACACGAGCTGGATCGTGGTGACCGCGGAGCTGGGCGACCACGCCTGGGCCGAGTGCCGCCTCTGGGTGGGGCGGGGGATGGGCGAGATCGCCGACGGCGGGACGCGCCTACCCGAGGCGATCCGCGAGCGCGGGGAGAAGCTCCTGGCAGAGGTCAGGAGCCGGATCGAGGCCGAGGGGCTGAGGGTCCTGGACGGGATGGTCGCCCATGACGCCGAGGCGGTGGACGGCGGCCTGGAATAAGCGATCGCGCTCAAGATGCGGCCCTCGGGCGCGGACAACTACCTCAAGTGGCGCCGGAGCATTGACGAGCACCTGGAGCTCCGGCGCCTGAGCTGGGACGAGTACGGCATGTTCAACTGGCTCTGCACGAAGGCGAGCCCCCGCACCGGGACGGTCCGGACGAGCTGGCCCGTCCTGGCCGAGCAGACCGGGCTCTCCCGGAGCCACGTGGAGAAGCTCTGCCGGCGCCTCAAGCGGAAGCGCTACATCTGGTACCCGCTGCACCGCGGAAAGCGCGGAAGCCTGGTGGAGGTGGCGATCCACAAATTCCCGCTGGCGGGAAACACTTACACCGACCTCTCCGCCCGGTTCGGCGAAGTGCCGGCGCAGGTCCCGACGTTAGTCCCGACGCAACTCGGCGCCGAAAGCTCAGGGAATCCGAACACTTCAGGAGCCGGAAGAAAAAGAAAGAGAAGTACTACTTCACTTCGTGTCCGCGGGGCGGACCCGCACCGGGCGCCGGAGAGACTTCTCACAAAGGCCGAGGCGATCAGCCAGGCCCCCGCCGTGCTCAGGGAGACCCTGGAGCTCTTCTTCCTGAAGACCGGGCGCGACCGCCTGGCTCCCCAGGAGCTGGACGCGCTCAGGCTCCTCGAGACGGCGCACACGCCCGCAGTGATCCAGAAGGCGGTCACGACGGCCGTGGAGCGCTTCGGGCGGCGCGGCCAGGCGCCGGCCGAGGTCCCGCTCGGCTACATCTGGGAGAGCCTCAAGCAGTTCTCGACGCGGAAGACGCCGCACGCGGGACAGACGCGGCACGGACGGCTCGGGCCAGGCGCGACCGTGGCTTCAGTCCCGCCGCGCAAATACCCCCCGGGCCTGAGCCGGATGCGGCTCAGGGAAGAGACCAATGGAAGAGATCCGATCCCGGAAGGTGCGCACGACCCTCAAGCTCGAAGCGCGCGCGGCGAGGTTCCAGGCCCGTTACGACAAGGCGCTCGCACGCGTGGAGCCGGCCCGGCAGAAAGCCGAGGAGCTACGCCAGAAGGCGCGGGCCATCGAGCTGACGCTCACGGGGAGCCAGCTCGGCGAGCTGAGGCGGGTCAGGGGCGAGACCGTGTGACGCCGGCGCAGGGCACGACGCCGATGGCGGACGGAGGCGGGCGATGAGCGATCTCAGGTCCGAGAAGGTCCGGAAGGTCCTGAGCCTTGAAGGCCGGGCGGCCACGCATCTGGCTGCCTACGAGAGCGCGCTGGCCCGGATCGCGCCCTCGAAGCACAGGGCCGTGCAGCTCCTCCAAGAGGCGCGCGCCATCAAGGTGACGCTGGCGGCCTGGGAGCTGGCCGAGCTCCGGCGCGCGCGGAGCGGCGTCTGACCGATGCGTGCACCCTGCCGGTGCCGCACGAGCATGGCCCCCGCTGCGCCCGCTGCGGCCGGCCCCTGGAGCTCTTCACCCTCGATCTCCCATTCGGGCTCGGCCCGAGGAGCTGGCCCGGCGAGTGCGCCTGCGAGGCCGAGCGCCGGGAGGCCGAAGCCCGCGAGCACCGCCACCAGGAGCACGAGCGGAAGGTCCAGCGCCTCCTCCGCAGCTCCGGGATCGGCCTCCGTCACCGGGACGCGGGCTTCGACACCTTCGAGGTCACGCCCGTGACCCGTCCTGTCGTCGAGGTCTGCCGGGCGTTCGCCGAGGCCTTTCCCGAAGGCGGGAAGGGGCTCACGCTCGCGGGCCCGCCGGGGACCGGGAAGACCCATCTCGGCGTGGCGATCACACGGGCGTTGATCGAGCGAGGCTTTCGCGCGGTCATCGTTAACGTCCCCCACCTGTTCCTCACCTTCAGGAGCAGCTTTCACGGCGCCGCGCCCCAGCGCTTCGACGAGACGCTCGACCTGCTGACCACCTGCGACCACCTGGTCCTGGACGACCTGGGGCGCGAGCGGCAGACGGAGTGGGTGCAGGAGACCCTGTATCTGATCCTGAACGCCCGCTACGAGGAGCGCCGCGCCACCACGATCACGACCAACCTCGACCTGGACGCGCTCCGGCTGCGCCTGGGGGAGACGATCCTGGACCGCCTGGCCGAGACCAACCAGGCCTACTGGTGCCAGTGGCCGTCATACCGGAGGAGGAACGAGCCGTGAGCATCAGGCTTGAGGTGGACTTCCACCACGGCCTGGCCCAGCCCGCGGTGGAGCAGGCGCCGGACGGCGGCTTCCGGCTCTCCTTCACGCGAGGCGTGGAGCGCCTGGACGTGCGCCTCTCGCTGCCGAGCCTCGAGGCGCTCTATCTCGCCCTCATGCTCGCGCTCGCGCGGCTCACGCGATGCTGAAGAGCCACGACGACCGCGAGAAGCCGGCGAGGAACGACCAGGTCAGCCTCACGCTCAACGGCTGGGTGCGGCTTCTCGGGATGATCGGGATCCCCGGGGCTATTTCCCTCTACTTGGTCTGGTGGCTCACCCAGTGGCTCGGCGCGAAGCTCGACCGGATGATCCAGCTCCTCGAGCAGATCGCCCGCGCCGTCAACGTGCGGGGGCTCTGAGCGATGCCCGGCGCCAGCGTGTCATGTGCTGTCGCTTCCCGTAGAGCTACGACAGGGACGCTCAAGACTCCTGAGCAGGTTCCCCGTGGCTTTCCGCAATCCCGAAGCCCCGAGGTCCTCCTCCTCACGCTCACCAGAGACGGCCGTGTCGCAGATCCGACCGCGCTCGAGAAGATCGAGCAGGGCCTGCCTTCGGTCACGGACTGCTTTCTCTTCTGCCACGGCTGGCTGAACGACAGGGCCGAGGCAAGAGAGGGAGCCGCGCGCTTCTTCGGCGCCCTGGAGCGCTGGCTTCAGAAGCTCCGGGACCGCGTGGCCCCGCTCCGGCTCGCCCTTCACTGGCCCTCGAAGCCCTTCGCTGATCCCGAGCTGGCGCGCGGCGCGCTGGACGACGGACTCTGGCCCGAGCTGGAGCGGCTCCTCCTCGCCAGTCCCACCCGAACGGAAACACAGGCGCTCCGCCGGCTGCTCCGCGAGCTGATCGAGGCCGAGATTCCGCTGGCGCCCGAGGAGGAGGCCGAGCTGGACCGCCTCCTCCGCCTCCTCTCCGAGAGCCGCGGCGCGCTCTTCGTCACTCCGTTCCAGGCCCTGAGCTTCTGGGTGATGAAGCGGCGCGCCGGGCAGGTGGGCGAGCGCTTCGGCCGGGAACGCTGGGCTCCGCTCTGGGAGCGTCTTCGCTCCCGCCCGCGGCTTTACCTGATCGGCCACTCCTTCGGGGCGAAGCTCGTGAGCTCGATGGTGCTGGGCGGCGCGCGTCCCACGAGTCTCGTCCTCCTCCAGGCCGCGTTTTCCGCGTTCGCGTTCGCTCCCCAGGTTCCCGGGTACAACCGGCCCGGCTTCTATCACCGGGTGCTCGCGGAGCGGCACGTGGCAGGCCCCATCGTGGCCGTTCGCTCGGTGCACGACACGGCGCTCCGGGTGCTCTACCCCCTGGTCACCGGAAGCGGCCAGGTGGATCGGGGCGGCCGCGGCCTCAGAACCAGGACGACTGTGGCCAGGAGCGCCATGGGCGCGGTCGGAGCCCTCGGCGTGGGCGCCACCGAGGTCGAGCTCCGGCTCACCCAGCGAATCGGGATCCCTCTCCTCCCGGTGGTCAACGTGGACGGCTCGGCGGTGGTCAGGGCGAGCGAGCTTCTCGTGGGCGCTCACCTGGACATCTACCACCGCGAGGTGGCTGCCCTCGTGCTCCTGGCAGGCGGGCTTCTCCAGGGCCATCCCGAAGGCCTCCGCCCGCGGCCGGTCACGCCTGGAGTCAGCTCGTGACGCGCGCGCACGAGCGGGAAGCCTCAGGCCGGACGCGGCGGTGGTGGCTCGATGATCCCGCTGTCGCGCGGCTCGAATTCGGCCTGGCAGGGGAGACGGAGGAGTTCGAGCAGGCCTTCAGGCTCCTCCATGACCAGTACGTCCGGCGCGGCTTCATGGACCCGCACCCCTCCGGCTGGCGCCTGAGCCTCCACAACGCGCTCCCGTCCACCAAAGTGTTCCTGGCCAGAGCCGCCGGCCGCGTCGTTGGCACCGTGACGCTGATCCAGGATTCGCGGATCGGGCTCCCGATGGAGGACGTCTACCGGGAGGAGCTGGAGCCCTTGAAAGATCGCGGGCGGCGCCTGGCCGAGGCCTCGGCCCTCGCCCTCGACCCGGGCTACCGGGCCTCGGGCACGGCAATCCTGTTCCGGCTCTTCCGCATGCTGCTCCTGTACGCCGCGAAGATCGCTCGTCTCGATGATCTCTGCCTGGTCGCGACCCCGCACCACGCGACGGTCTACCGCCGGTGGGTCCCGTTCCGCGAGATCGGATCGCCCAGGCCCTACCGCCGGGTGAATGACGCCACGGTGATCGGCCTGCGCCTCGAGCTGGGGATCCTCCGCGCCCTGATCCGCGTCGTCCGGGCCGGGCTCTCTCCCGGGGAACTCTTCGACGTCCTCGTCGGCCCGGAGCCCTGTCGCCGGGTGTTCGCGCGCCTCCGGCGGGACCTCCCCCGCTCCAGCCTCACGCCTCTCCAGATCGCCCACTTCTTCGCCAGACACGGGCCGCCCGTGTTGGACTCGCCTGTTCAGGTCTCTCCGACTCCCGGCGGGGGGCCTTCGCGAAAGCCCCGACGACCCGCCAGCAGGCCGATGGGTGCTCCGGACCACGCGGGAGTGGCGACATGACTGATGAACGCACGCATCGGCGGCGGGAAGGCTCACGGCTCGTGGGCCTGGAGAAGGATTCCAAGCCTGGATCCGGCGAGGCGCTGAAGCCTGCTCGGTGGACAGTCCTGGCGTACATGGCGGGAGACAATGACCTCGAAAGCGCGGCCCTCGAGGACATCAACGAGATGGAGCGCGTGGGCTCGCGTCCTGGCTCAGTCGAGGTCCTGGTACAGGTGGACCGGGCCGCCGACTACGACGGCTCCGAGGGCGACTGGCGGAGCACAAGGCGGTACTACATCACCCGCGGGCCACATCCGAAGCGAATCACCTCGACCCTCCTGTCCGACCTCGGCGAGACCAACACCGGCGACCCGGAAGTGCTGGAGGAGTTCCTCCGCTTCGGCGTGAAGGCCTTCCCCGCCCGGGCCTGCGCGCTCATCCTCTGGAACCATGGCTCGGGCTTCTATGTGCCGCCCGAGCTGCTCTCCAGAGCAGGCGTGCCCTCTCGAAGGGAGCTTCTGGCCCGCGCGACGCCCAGGCTCCGCAGGAGCTTCTTCCACACCACGCGCGAGCGCCTGCTCCGGCTTGATCCCAGACGGCGCGGGATCGCCTACGACGACGGGTCCACCGATTGCTTGGACAACCGTGAGCTGAAGCGCGTCCTCCGGACCGCCCACCGGCTCCTCGGCAGGAAGGTGGACCTGGTCGGGATGGACGCCTGCCTCATGACCATGCTGGAGGTCGCCTACCAGATCCGAAACCATGCCTCCGTGCTCGTCGGCTCCGAGGAACTGGAGCCCGGTGACGGCTGGCCATACGACCTGATCCTCCAGGATCTCGTGGCCAGGCCGTTAATGACCGCCGACGATCTCGGGAAGGTCATCGTTCACCGTTACATCGAGTCCTACCGGAGCGCAGGCCTGGATGTCACCCAGTCGGCCATCGACCTCTCAAGGCTCGACGACCTCGTGGAGGCGGTGGACGCCCTGGCCCGAGCCCTCCTCAAGCGGCTCCCGAGCCCGGGCCTTGAGTCCGCGCTCTACACCGCCTGGCGCCGCACCGTCCGCTTCTTCGATAACTTCTACGTAGACCTCCACCACTTCGCCGTGAACCTGGCCACCGCCACCGACCAGCGCGAGATCAGGCAGGCCTGCCGCAACGTTCAGGCCATCATGGATGGCACGGGAACCCGAAGCCCGATCCTGGCCGAAGGCCACTTGGGCCCAAGGATGAAGCCGGTCAGAGGGCTCTCCCTCTACTTCCCGCCCTTCCGCGACCCCTCGGCCTTCTACCGGGAGCTGGACTTCGCCCGTCGCACCCAGTGGGCCGACTTCCTCGAGACGTACCTGGGAGAAAGAGGGTGACCATGCCCCAGACGCCTGCGAGCTAGTCGTCTCACCCCGGATCGGTAGGTAAAGGAGCCTGATCGCGCCCTTAGCACTTGACTTATCTGGCAAACCTTATATTGTTCCGCTCTAAGGACACCGCGAGGACGGTGAATGCAGCCAGATCCAACCACGCTGGACCAACTTGCCTCCCGCCTCGCCCCTAACTTCGCTCAACGCCTCCTGAGTATCGCCACCCCGGACCGAACTGAAGCTGATTTTCGCCGGGAAGTTGCCCGTCTGCTCGACTATGTGGTTAGTGATGCTCAGATTCCTCTCAACGTGCGAGAGGAATACCACGTGGCCCGGGGCCGGGTGGATGCGGTGTACAACCGGCTGGTGATCGAGTACGAGCGCCCGGGGAGCTTAAGCGAGAAGCTCGCGACCAAAGGCAATCAGCATGCTATTCAGCAGGTGAAGGACTACATCTTGGGAGTCGCTAAGCGGGAACGGCGGGAAGCGCACCGCTTGGCGGGCGTTGCCGTGGATGGGCGGTACTTCATCTTTATTCGGCGGGTGGGGGAAGGCTGGTCGGACCCGGAGCTTCTGCCCGTCACGCCGGGGTCTGCTGAGCGCTTCCTTCGGCTGCTCTTCGCACTGGCGACGGGCGCCGCACTCATCCCTGAGAACCTTATCAACGATTTTGGCCCGAAGAACATCGAAGCTCAACGGGCGGTCCGGACGATTTACCGGTCGCTCCACAGTGCGAGACACCCGCTGGTTGAAAAGCTCTTCGAGCAGTGGCGCCTCTTCTTCAGCGAGGCCACGGATTACAGAGAGTGGTCGGAGCGGTTGGAAGCCAAGGAGGAGTTCCGCGCCTTCGTCCGCGGCGTCGGGCTCGACCCCAAGTATACGGAGCCCGCGAAGGTCTTCTTTGCCCTCCATACGTACTACGCCCTCCTGATCAAGCTAATCGCGTCCTTGGCCGCCGCTCGCTACGCAGGTGGCAGTAAAGTCCCTTTCGCTCACATGGCCGCAGAGAACTCAGACGAGCTTCGGAGCAGCTTTGTGTCCCTTGAGCGCGGAGGACTCTTCCGAGAATATGGCATTCGGAACTTCCTCGAAGGCGACTTCTTTGGTTGGTATCTCTCGGCGTGGGATGACGATCTGTATCACGAGCTCCAGCGGATGGTCCGGCGGCTCTCCGAGTATGATCCGGGTTCTCTGGAACTTGCTCCGGAGTATGCTCGGGACCTGCTGAAGAAGCTCTATCACTACCTCCTGCCCCGCGAGATTCGACACGATCTCGGTGAGTACTACACACCGGACTGGCTGGCGGAGCGGCTGATTCGCCAGACTCTAGGCCACGATCTGGGAGATCCCACGAAGCGGATCCTCGACCCCGGCTGTGGCTCAGGGACATTCCTAGTCCTGGTGATTAACCACGTCAAGCGAGAAGCCCTTCGGCGAAAGATGGGTCCGACGGAAACGCTAGATGCCATCCGCCAAAACGTCATCGGCTTCGATCTAAACCCACTGGCAGTCATTGCGGCGCGCACCAACTATCTGCTCGCCCTGGGTGACCTACTCAAGGAGACCAAACGCCTGGCTCCTGAGGGGATTGACGTCCCGGTCTATCAATGTGACTCCGTGCTCACGCCAACCAGAGGGGAAGGGCTCTTTGAGCACGGCCTCTATAAGCTCAAGACTTCGGTGGGCGTCTTTGACATCCCTGAAACCTTTGCCACCAAGGAGCGGATGGAGACCTTAGCCAACATCGTTGATGAGTCAGTAGAAGCTCGGGTGGGCGAGGAGGCCTTCCTCGGGCGACTGGCCCAGGCTGCGGATGTTTATCAGGAGGAGTTCGAGGCTGCGAAGCCTGTGCTCACTGAGGTATATCGCCGCCTGGCAGACTTGGAGGCGCAGGGTCTCAACGGCGTGTGGGCCCGGATCATTAAGAACGGCTTCGCACCGTTATTCTTAGAGCCTGTTCACTACGTCATCGGAAATCCCCCCTGGGTCAACTGGGAGAACCTCCCCGACGAATACCGCCAGCGCTCCATTGCAATCTGGCAGCACTATGGCCTCTTTCCCCACGGTGGGATGGACACCATCCTGGGCAAGGGGAAGAAAGATATCTCCATGCTGATGGCGTACGTCTCGCTGGACAAGTACTTGGTGCGTAGGGGGAAGCTTGGCTTTGTCCTCTCTCAGAGCCTCTTCAAGACCTCGGGGGCCGGGCAGGGCTTCCGCCGATTTGTTCTGCCGGACAAGACGCCTGTTGGCCCTCTTGTGGTTGAGGACATGGTAGAACTGAAGCCGTTCGAGGGCGCCACGAACAGGACCAGCGTCGCTGTGCTCGGCAAAGGGTATCCCGTACGCTACCCGGTCTCGTACTCCTCCTGGGTTAAGAAGAAGGAGGGCCGCGGGAGCACCATCGGGTTCGATACCCCGTATGAGGAGGTTACGAAAGAGCTAGTCACCTTCAAGCGCTGGCACGCCGAGCCCGTCGACTCGAAGGACAAGACCTCTGCGTGGATCACTGCCAAGCCCAAGGCCCTCCGGGCTCTCCGGCGCATTCTCGGTCCGTCGGAATACCGCGCGTATGCCGGTTCATTCACTGGCGGCGCCAATGCCGTCTACTGGGTCGAGATTACTGGCACTCGCCCAGCTGGCTTGGCGATAGTCTCCAACCTCACCGAGGGAGCAAAACGTAAGGTCGAAAGCACCCAGGCGGCTATCGAAGCTGATCTCCTCTACCCCTTGATCCGAGGCCGGGATGTGAATCGGTGGAAGGCAGAACCGTCAGCCCATATCCTAATGACCCAAGACCCAAAGACTCGCATGGGCATCGCCGAAGCTGTAATGAAACGCAAGTATCCAAAAGCATATGCTTATCTCAAGCGCTTCGAGTCCGTGCTGCACGCAAGAAAGACCCAGGCAGTCCGGCACCTCATGGATCGTGGTCCCTTTTACTCGATATTTGCCGTAGGCGACTACACTTTCTCTCCCTATAAGGTCGTGTGGCGGGAGCAGGCGGCCGGCCTTACGGCAGCAGTCGTCGGTCCAGTGAAGAGACGGCCTGTGATCCCGGACCACAAACTCATGATGGTGCACGTAAATTCCAGGGAAGAGGCACACTATCTCTGTGCAGTGTTGAATTCAGCTCCGGCACGGTTGGTTGTAGCCGCCTATGCTGTTGAGATCTCCATGGACACGCACATCCTGGAAAACATCCGCATCCCAAAGCTCTCAGACAAGGACCGCACCCACTTGAAGCTATGGGAACTGTCCGAGGCCGCGCACAAGGCCGCCGCTACCTGCGACTCAGCCGGGGTCCAAGAAATCGAGGACCAAGTGGATCGAGTGGCCGCCAAACTCTGGGACCTGACTGCCGAGGAGTTGGCTGAAATTCGATCCTCCCTTCAGGATTTGGGCTAACGGATATGTGGTACTTCGCTTACGGATCCAACATGTGCGCTGAGCGGCTGATTCAGAGGGTGGGAAAGCCCAAGAAGGTTGCGACGGGACAGCTCCACGGCTTCAGGCTGGTGTTCAACAAACTCGGAGATGACTGCACTGACAAGGGGAACGTGGTGTCTTGCGAAGGAGAAGCTGTGTTGGGTGTGCTGTATGATCTGACACGAAAGCAGTTGGCGGATCTGGATAGATATGAGGGTTACCCCTCCCACTATGAGCGCAAGAAAATGCCGATTGAGGTTGGGGACGCCGAGGGAAAGATGGTCGAGGCATGGGTATACCTCGCACGACCTTCGAAGATCAGGGAAGGTCTTAAGCCGACGGCGAAATATGTGGAGTTCTACATTCGGGGCGCGAAAGAGCACGGCTTACCTGAAGCTTTTGTAAAGTGGCTCATGACTGTCGAAACGACTGCGGGAGAGAAGGGTGCCTAACCCTTTTCTTGGTCTCCGCCCCGCCTTGGAGGTTATTGCCCAGGAGGCAGAGATTCTGCCGGCGACCGGGCAGGCCTTAGAAGACCTGATGCGGCCGGATCAGGAAGAAGTGTACGACCGCATCAGGACCGGAACGGATGACAAGATCCTTGACGTGCTGATCGAGGCTCCGAGCCGTGCCACCTATGTTCCCGTCCCACCGCTCTACCGACCGGAGAAACACATCTACCGCTATTTCCTCGATGGCTCAGCCCGGACGTATTTTATCGGGACAGCTATTGAAGGGGACCGCCAGACTCCAGTCCACGTCGCGCAGATCGGGGCAGTTGCGGTCTTCCGCGAGGACGACGGTCAGGTTCACGTGGCGAAGTCGGCGCATAAGCTGCTCCTTCTGATGGACCGTGATGCGGTTTCCTTTGGACCTAAGGTCCAGGAGACCGTCAAACGGGCTGGGGACCGCTTTGACTTTGTGAATCTTAAGGAAGAGGACGCGTACACCCAAGGCACTGGGGTAAAAGAACCTCGGTCCAAGGCTGCCCATAAAGCCAACTGGCGGATGCGGATGCTCGAATGGGATATTGCCCGCGAGCTTTCAAGGTTGGAGGATCACTGGCTGGTCCTCGATGGCGGCCTCGGCAGCGAGTTCCGGGAGTGGCGGGACGGCCGGCAGTTTCTCGGGGTGGCCAAGTCCTTTAGCCGGGAGCCCCAGTTCAGTGTCAAGGGGGAACGCGGAAGACGGGAGAAGTTCAACCTTTATCAGCTTCTGGCCAGGCTTGACGACGCGCATCGGACGGCGGGCTTTAGCGTGCTGTCGGGCACTGTCGCGGTTTGGTATGTTCGCATTCGCCCCCAGAAACACCTAGACTATCCCTTGATGGGCGTGGTGAAGGTGCAGTATCCGAACCCCTCTGGAGAGCCGGTGCCGTCGGAGGTGATCGACGAGCTGTCGCGAGCCCTTGTCGGTGAGCGGTCGGAAACGCCACACGGAAGGGACGTCCGCTGGCACGCTCATCTCTACGGGATCTTTCTCGCCGAGCAAGCCGTGAAAAATGGTTTCCTATCCCCGGAGGCGCTGAAAGCGGGGCTCCGCTGGCCTGAGAAGGCCAAGCTCTATGCCCCGGCCGGAAGGAGTGTCGTCTGATGGCTGAAGAGAAGAAACCCCAAGTCATCGGCCGGGCTTCGGCCACTGAGCGCGAGCCCAGCTCTTCGGAGAAGTTCTACTTCTGGCTCGCCCCGGGCCAGGTGGTGAACCCGTTCGACATCATCGCCGTCGAACAGATGGAAGGCAGCCGGACCTTTGGCCTGGTGACCAACATCCGGCAGATCACGGATGCCCCGTCTCATCTCTCAAACTACATCTCCAACGACTTCGGGAATGTGGAGGAGATAGCTAACACACCACGCCAGGGGGCCAACATCGCGGAGGTCGGGGTCCTTGCCAATGATCGGGATATCTACATGCCGGTTCAGAGCGAGGCGCCTATTGCCTTCGCGGATGAGGCAGGCATCCATGTTTCGCTCGGAATCGACAAGATGCCGGAGGAGGATAGAATCCCGGCGGGCCTTATCACCATGTCAAATGGTACCCGGGCCCGTGTCTATCTGGATGCCCGGTATGTCTTGGGCCCCGAAGGGGCACACGTGACGATCTCGGGGATCTCCGGGCTGGCCACCAAGACCTCCTACGCCATGTTTCTCATCCAGTCCATCCTCCAGACAGTGGGGGAGGCTGACATCGCGGTCATCATCCTGAACGTGAAGCAGAACGATCTCCTGGTCATTGACAAACCCGCCCGGGGGTTCACGCCGGAGGATCACGAGCTTTGGGAGGCGCTCGGGGTCAAGCCGCAGCCATTCCGCAATGTCCGGTACCTCCTTCCATGCGGGAAGGACACCCAGACCACCGGCCTTCCCAACTGCTTCGGGGAGCCCCCTGACCAGTTTCAGATGTATGCCTACTCCCTGGAAGACGTGATCGGACGACGTGACGCTCCGGGCCCGGGCCTGAGCCTCCTCATCCGAGTCCCGGACCCATGGGATACCCTCGGGGCTCTCATCGGGGAGGTGCAGCAGGGAATCCTGAACCAGGAGCCCTCCTGGAAAGACGTAAGTACCTGGGATCAGCTCCTCAACGGCCCTCCGCTTATGGACAAGGGTATCCCGCAAAAATTCCGTGAAGTGGCAGCATCGTCCGTCGGACGGTTCGTTCGAGTCCTAAGGCGCGTGGTGAGGAACCGCCAGTCAGGGGTTTTCGTGCCACAGCGGAACCCGCGACGTGCTGTGAATCTCGGTGATGATATCCGGAAAATCAAAGGCGGTCAGACCTATGTGGTGGACATCGCTAAGCTGACCGATGAGGAACGCGCTTTGGTGTTCGGGCACATCATCCAGGAAGTGTACGGGATGTACGCTGAGGCGACGCTCGACGAGCAGGCCGAGCTTCCTCGGCGGGTGCTTCTCTTCGTGGACGAGCTGAACAAGTACGCTCCAGCAGGCCGGGGGCAAGGGGACTCATCGATTCTCGAGTTTGTATTGGACATTGCGGCCAGAGGCCGATCCTTAGGCGTGGTGCTTCTCTCGGCCGAGCAGTTCATGAGCGAGGTCCACCCCCAGGTCATCGGTAACTGCTCCAGCCGGGTGATCGGCCGAAGCGATTCTACGGAACTCTCGGAGTCTGCCTACCGGTTCATCCCCCAGGACCTCAAAGCCCATCTGACGCGTCTCGACAAAGGTGAGCTGTTGCTCGCGCATCCTATCTATCGCCAACCCGTGAAGATCAAGTTCCCGCGTCCCGCCTATCAGGCCATCGGACACGAACGGCGGGGGTGAGGAGTGGCCGGACTTCCGAGGGGGTACGTAGATAAAACGGACTGGGCCTGGACGGCTAAACCTCTCCCGCTCCTTCACGCTCCGGTCCATCGCTGGTTTGTGTTCCCCCATAGCTATTCCCACAGCCTTGTCGAAAAGCTGGTCAAAGCATGGAACCTTGGCCCTGATGACCGTATCTTCGACCCGTTCGTAGGCGCGGGGACGACGCTTGTGGTTGCCAAAGACCACGGAATACCAGCCATAGGATTGGATGTTTTTCCGCTTTCGGTACTGGTAAGCAAGGTCAAGATTGCCAACTATAATCCCGATGAACTCGAAGCCGCTTGGCAGGATGTTCGTGCGCGAATCCCGAAGCGACCCACTTCGGTTCCTCCCCATGAGTTCCCACTCGTGAGGCGCGCTTTTACCCCCACGGCGTGGAGCTGGTTAGTCGCCGTCCGTGAAGGTATCCTCTCAGCGTCTCGACGGAATCATCGAGAGTTTCTTCAGGTGGCGTATCTGCGGGCAATGCGGGAAGTCTGTCGAGCACAGTCAGACGGAGGTTGGCTCCGGTGGACCCAGAGGCGACCATCCGGTAAGGACCTGCTTGAGCGAATGGATCGGATCGTCTCGCTGATGATCTCTGACGTGCGCGCGAGGTCTGCCCCAGGAAGGTCTTCCGGGAGGTGGGAAGTAGTCCAGGGTGATGCTAGGTTTCCGCCCACCAACCTAGGAAAAGTGTCGGCGGTTGTGTGTTCGCCGCCTTATCCTAATCGCCATGACTACTCGCGCGTCTTTGCACCTGAACTTCTCTTGGCTTTCTGCGATGGCGAGGGTTTGAAGCAGCTCCGATACGAGTCGTTTCGTTCGCATGTCGAGGCCAAGGCTCCGAGTTCTCCGATGAATGGCTACGTTCCGCCTCCCCAATTGGGGATGACTCTCAGACAGCTTCGCAAGGCTCCAGTCACAGACCGCCGTGTCCCGCCGATGATTGAGGGGTACTTTCAAGATTGCTTTTTGATGCTTCAGGCTCTGAAGCCTTACCTCCGAAAAGGCTCTCGGCTTGCTTTCGTGGTTGGCAATGTTCGCCACGCAGGCGTCATGGTCGAAGTGGACGAGCACCTGGCTCAGATTGGTGAGGGATTAGGCTATACCCGTGAAGATTCCTGGGTGATTCGCCATCGAGGGAACAGCGCGCAGCAGATGGGATACTTTGGGCGTGCGCCAGCCCGGGAGAGTGTTGTTATCCTTAGGTGGCAGTCGTCGTGAGACAGGATCGTAGGTTCAGCAGTGAGCAAGCGTGCTTCAATCCCTTGAGGTGAAAATAGGTCGGTAGGATGCAGAAAGACCGTAGAACAGCAAAGCCGAAGAGCGTGTCAATGCGGCGGCGCCGAGAGAAGCCTCGCCTGATTAACGTGGATGCGGATCCTGTCAATCGTGATTGGCTTCGGATTGTCGCGGCAGAGCGTGGGCTCCGCGTGCCACCGGAGTTGATGTGGCGTCTCATGAGGTACTGCCAGGAGTCGGGGCTGAATTTGAATAATGCTGTGGTGGAAGCGCTGGAGGCTTACCTGGCGGGCAAGGGCCGTTCCACGAGCGAAGGGCAGTAGATTGAGCCGAGTGAGGGGCTGGGCAAGAGCTTTGGGCCGACAATCACGCCGAGGCTCCTTGGTTGTTAGGAGGAGGCGCAAACATGATCGGGCACCCGCTGAAGGTCAGGGAACTACTCGATGAGATCGAACGGGGGCAGGTGCTCCTGCCTGAAATCCAGCGCGCTTACGTCTGGAAGGGACCCCAGGTTACCAAGCTCGTAGACTCGCTCTACCGTGAGTACCCGGCCGGCCAGATCTTGCTCTGGGACACTGTCGAGTTGCCGATCACGAAACACCTTGAAGGTGTCGAGGCTCCCCGCCTTCCGAGCCCCGGTCAGCCGAAGATTGTTCTCGACGGCCAGCAGCGAGTTACTTCTCTCTATAAGGCTTTGGTGAAAGGCCAGGACGGCATCGAGGTGTATTTCAACCTCGACGCAGAACAGTTCCAGCTGTACCACCGCCGACTGAAGGCTGACCCGCTCTGGGTTCCGCTTCGGGCTGTCTTCAACAACGAACAGCCTGACCTTGAGATCCTTCGAGGGATCGAAGCGGCCGGTGGGCCAGGATTGAACGACCCACGCAGTCAGATCTATCTTGACCGCCTGCAAAAGCTCAAGCGGGTCGGGGAGTATAAGTTCCCCATTGAGATCTTTCGGAGCGACGACTACGAGGAAGTAACTGAGCTTTTTATACGGGTGAATTCTGCAGGGACGCGACTCAGAGCCGCTGAGCTAGTCCTGGCTCAGCTTGCATTGCGGCTTCCTGGGGCTATCGTTGAAAAGTTCGAAAACGCGCTGGATGAATACGAGGGACTCGGCTTTTCTCTTGATGCGCGCTTCCTAATGCGTGCCTTCATTGCCATCGGCACGCGTCAGAGCCGATTCCGATATCTTACGGAGTTTTGGAAGAAAAGCCAGGACGAACTCAGGGGCATATGGGAGAGGACCGAAAGAGCGGTTGACAGCGCTGTCAATTTCGTGCGGCAGAACGCCCGGTTTGAGTCTTCCGAATGGCTCCCATCGTTGAATGCCCTCATCCCGATTGCGGCGTATTTTGACCGGCAACGGAAGATTGTCAAAGACGTAGAGACGGGCTTACTGCGGTGGTTCTACCTAGCGTCACTCCGCGGGCGATACAGTGTAAGCCTCGAAACGGGTTTGGACGAGGACTTGAAGGCCTTCGGTGCGGCGGACCCCATTGCGGAGCTTGTAAAAAATCTTGGGCCGTTGGGCTCCCTTGAGGTGAGCGCCGACGAGTTTGATGACGCGGGCTGGAGAAATCCGCTTTTCCCGATGACGTACGCGGTTGCTCGGAAGCGAAGAGCCAAGGACTGGTTCCGAGGGATTGCGCTGGGGACCGACGTTGTGGGAGAGGAGCAGCAGATCCACATACATCATATTTTCCCCAAGGCTTTGTTGAAAGAAGCGGGTGTTCGGAGAAAAGACCGCGACGAAATTGCGAACCTGGCGTTCCTAGCTGCTCGTCCGAACCGCCAGATTTCGAAGCGGCCGCCTGATGAATACCTTGCGGAGATCGCCGATCAGCATCCTGACCGCCTTGAGGCCCAGTGTATTCCCAAGGACCGCTCGCTCTGGAAACTTGATCGCTTCCAAGATTTTCTCGTGACCCGACGTGAGCTGATGGCCGCAGCCGTCAATGATTTGATCAGAAATCCGGCGCTGTGAGCCCGGGGTGAAGCACGCGGTTGGTGGCGGGGCCGGCGCCGTGCAGGGGAACAGCGCACGGCTTGGCCCCGTCAGAGCGCGGGCGTGAGCGACGCGGAGACTGTGAGCCCGGAGTGATGCGACGGTCTCGGGCGGGGCCGGCGCCTTGCAGGAGAGACGGCGCACGGCTTGGCCCCGGTCGAGCGCCAGCCTGAGCGACGCGGCCCGGGCGGTAGTGCATGTGGTGGCGGCCGAGGCAACCGGCCGCGGTCGATCCGTGAGGTAACGCCAAGCGGCCCGCGATCGCTCCGCGAGTTGAGGCGGAAGGTTCGCCCGGCCGCAGCTCGTCCGAGTGTACCGCCCCTTTCGCCCCCGTCAACCCCTCCGGCTCTCGCGCCGGTGAGCATAAACGGCCTCCGCCCCTGTGGGCGAAGCCCACCTGGGTCCCCTCCACTTATCCCTCACCGGCGCGCGGCCTCCGGGGTCCTCCACTTCGTTTCGGCCCTTCGGGTGACTGGGGCGAAACCGCTCCGGGCGGCCCTGGCTGGTCCATCTGCCGCTGTTGCCTCCCCATCGCTCACTCGATTCACCTGACGCCCTCCGCCTCCGATCGCGCGCGAGCTTCCTGATCGCTGAGGAGAGGGCCGCCCTCCGCTGGGGCGGTCCCTCGGCCTCGCCTGCGGGCCGGCGCTCGCAGGCGCCGCGTCAATTCCGGCGCGGCTGGTGTTCAGGAGGTGCTGCCATGGCAGCGGATCGGTTCGTCGCGGTGGTCGGGGCTCGGGCGCTTCCGGAGGCCTGGGCGTCCCAGGTGGCTGAGGTGGTTCGGTTCTTCCTAGGCCGGGGCTGGGGGATCGGGTCAGGCGGCGCCAGGGGCGCGGATGAGTACGCCCTTCGCGCTGTGCTGGCCGCGGGGCGGAAGGCGTGCGCGCGCTCGGTGGTCTTCCTGCCCGGCTCCTTGGCTGAGGCGCCGAGCGGGCTCGTTCGCGTGTTCGTCCGGCGCGGCGGGCGGGTGGTGGAGGGCTCCGGCTCCGGGCGCGCGGCGCTTCTTTCCCGCTCGCGTCGGCTGGCGCGGGAGTCGGCTGGCGTGGTCGCCTTCCTCTGGGGCCCCTCGCGCGGGTCGGTCTTCACGGCGCGGGAGGCCGCGCGGGCGGGGAAGCCAGTGGCCGTGGTCCTCGCCGGCGGCGGGGCGGAGCCGCCTCGTTTCTCCGGCGGCCGGTGGGAGGCGTGCACTCTCGGTCCGGTCACGGCGTTCCGCTGGGTGGCGGAGGCCTCGGAGAGCGGGGAGCCCGGGCTCACGGCGCTCGGCCGGATCTTCGTCGTCCCCGAGGGCGAGCCGGTGCATGAGCTGCTCTCGCACATCTCCGGCTTGAGCCAGGGCGAGCGGCTCTGGTTCGAGCAGGGCGTCCTGGTCGGGGACACGGTGCTGGTGCCTCACGAGCGTCTGGACGACGGCAAGCCCGTCCGCCTCGGGGTAGAGCGTCTCATGCGCCGCCTCCGCTGCTCGGCCCGCGAGGCCTACGAGCTGGGCGAGCTGCTCCTGGCCCTCGAGGCCGGGCCCGAGGTCATCGCCCACTACGAGGCCGAGGCCCGAGCTCGTGGGCTCCAGGCTGTCCTCCAGGAACTCTACTGGCTGGTGGTGGACCTGGCGCGGGTGGAGGAGGCCTCCGAGGCCGATGCCCTCGCCCACGCCGAGCGGCTCAACGGTCGCGCCGAGTGGGTGACGACTGAGGGCGTCCTCCCGCTCGATGCCGGGGCCGCTGAAGACGAGCCCGCGTTGACCCCGGATGCCTGGCACCGGCTGGGCTCGATCCACCCCGAGGGGATCCGGTGCCCCGGCTGCGGGCTGGAGTACGAGGCGGATGACGAGGCGGCTGAGCTTCCGTCCTGCCCGCGCTGCGGCGTCGCCGACACCTGGGAGGCTCACCAGGATCAAGCATTCCGTGCGCTGATTGCCGAGATCGAAGGCTGCGCGTCGCTAGCTGAGCTGGCTGCGCTGGGCAAGCGGCTCTACGCGCTCCGGCTCTCCCACGACCAGGCCGGCGTCGCGTGGAGCCACTACCAGATCCAGAAGGCGAAGCTTGAGGTGGCGCTCACACCGGGGTTCCTGGCCAATGCCCTTCTCCGCGACGTCATCCACGCTGACACGCGGGTGCTCCCTCGCCTGGGCGCGTGGCTCTACCGCCGCCAGCGCGTCAAGGGCTCCGCGCTCTCATCGCCCGAGTGGCGGCGCATCTGGCAGGCCTACCAGGCGCGGCGACTCGCCCGGCCCGCCTGAGGGCCTGGCGGCTTCGCCGCCATCCCGCCCGCCCAGTCCCAGTCAGCGGTAGCGCGTCGCTCGGCGGCGCGTCATGCGCCGTGCGAAAAGGCGAGCACGTCGCCTGCCGCGATTAAGCGGGTTGAGCGCGAGCTGATGCCGTAGCGTCACGGCGGGCCCGGCGCCGTGCAAGGAACGAGCGCACGGCTTGGCCCCGGTCTCACGCGAGCTTCGTCTGAGCGTTCTGGTGGCCCTGCGGGCCACGCCCCCACCCGCCCACCCGTTGGTCCTGGCGCTTCCCGCGTGTTCCGCGCGTTGGCGCGGGCTCATCGCGGCTCCGCGCGTTCCCTGAATCTGATCGCCTCTGGCCCTGGGGCACACCCCACGCACCGAAAGGAGGTGACGCCCATGGGGTCGCAGAGCGATCTGTTCGAGGCCGCGCACCAGCTCGCACGGCGGTACGTGTTTGGCGGCCTCGGCTTCTGGGACGCCATCCAGGAGGCCGCGCGGCTTGATCCCCGGTCGGGGATCGAGGCGTTCAAGTCCTCGGCGATCTACCAGCTGGAGAAGGCGGTGACCATGCTCCAGGCCGAAAACGGCGAGCTCAAGACAGAGATCAAGGAGCTCGAGCGGAAGCTCGACCCCTTCGCCGCCGAGGAGGAGGCCTTCGAGCACGAGATGGAGAGCCGCCTGGCCCGCGAGCGCGAGGCCTCCCGCATCTGATCCGGTCTGCCCCTGGGTGACCCGACGCGAAAGGAGGTGAGCGCCATGTACAAGTGGGTCATCCCGCCGGAGATGCTCAGCCGGCTCTGGCACGTCAAGCAGCGAACCGGCGTCCCGATCGCCCGGCAGATCCGGGAGGCGGTCCAGGCCTACCTCGGCCAGGCCGAGGCGCGAGCCGCCGAACCCGAACCGTCCTGTTCATCAAGGAAGGAGAAACCGTCATGACCAGCATCAACCACGTTGTCTTGATGGGAAACCTAACCCGCGATCCCGAGCTGCGCTACACGCCCTCGGGGACCGCGGTCTGCCAGGTGGGCCTGGGCCTGAACCGCCGCTATCGCGACCAGGCAGGCGAGCTCCAGCAGGAGACGAGCTTCGTCGAGGTCGTGGTGTGGGGGAAGCAGGCCGAGGCCGTCGCCGCTCACATGACCAAAGGCCGCGCCGTCTTCGTCGAGGGGCGGCTCAGGCAGGAGTCCTGGGAGACCGAGGCCGGCGAGAAGCGCTCGCGCCTCACGGTCGTCGCCCAGCGGGTGACCTTCCTGCCGAGGAACGGTGCGCCCCAGGCCGAAGGCGAGCCCGCGCCGGACTGGGTCACGGAGGAGGCGTAGCCATGGAGCGCTCACTTGCGGATCTCGTCGTCTTCGAGGTGATCCCGGTCGTCCGCGCTGCCCTCAAGGAGGCGGCCGAGCTGACGCTTGCGCTCGACCGGCTCGCCGAGCGGGTGGATCACCTGTCGGCTGAACTTGCGGAGGGGGAGCTGAGGGAGCTTCGGAAGCTCGTCGTCAACGCCCTCCGCGCGCTTGAAACCGCTCAGATTGGAGGTGGGTCATGAACCGGACGCTACTGGAGAAACCCTTCGAGCCCGCCCAGATCAGGCAGCGCCAGGGGCGCAACGGCTGGCTCGACTACGTGGAGGGCCACGCCGTGATCCAGCGCCTGAACGAGGCGTTCGAGGGGGCGTGGTCCTTCGAGGTAGTCTCCCACGAGGTGCGCCAGGACGAGGTGCTCGTGCTGGGGAAGCTCACCGCCGAGGGCGTGAGCAAGATGCAGTTTGGCGCCTCTCAGGTCACGCGCGAGAAGGCCTCGGGGTTACCCGTGTCGCTCGGCGACGATCTCAAGGCCGCGGCCACCGACGCCGTGCGCCGTGTAGCCGGTGGATGAATCCCTATCCCAGATAGGACAGGTTGAGAGGACATGTCGGCTGTGAAGGCCGGCCAGACCTGTAGGT
>JACQWB010000269.1 GCA_016209385.1 Candidatus Rokuibacteriota bacterium | reverse complement strand
CGAGTCCACCTCCTGCACGCTGAAGCCCGCCCATGTGAGCACTGCCACGGTCGGGGTGATTCCCACCAGCGCCTTCTGGTGGCAATGGCCATGGAGCAGCGCGCTCCGACCGTCGGCCTTGAAGCCGAGAGCCAGCCCGCCCTCCCGCTCGCGCTGGAGGAACTCCTCGAGGAGAAAACTCTGCCGGGCCACCGCGTGGGCGTCCTCACTCCGCAGAAGATCTACGTACTCGTCGCGGAGGGTGAGGAGGCAGGAGGGCTCGAGCCCGACGATGGCGACGCCCCGCCTGGCGTAGGGCGCCAGGCGCTCGACGTTCCAGGCGGCGTGGCCCCGGGCCTCGCCGAGCATCCCCTTGGAGATCAGCGGCCGGCCGCAGCATTTCTTGTCGACCAGAAGCACGCGGTACCCCGCCGCCTCGAGGAGCTGCACCGCCGCCTTCCCGATCTCGGGCGTGTTGTACGTGACGAAGGTGTCGTGGAAGAGCACGGCTTCGCCCCGCTCGCCGGTTCCGCCCGGCGGCCGCTTCCTGAACCAGTCGGTGAACGGCTCGCGCACAAAGGCGGGCAGCGGGCGGCGACGGTCGATCCCGACGAAGCGCTCCAGGAGCCAGCGATGCGGGCGCGAGGCCGCGATCCAGTTCGAGAGCGGCGCCAGCCGCGAGCCCAGCCGCGAGAGGCGCTCGATGCGCGCGAAGAGCCGGTTCCTCAGGGGCAACCCGTGCGCGGCGTAGTAGTGGGCGAGGAACTCGTACTTGAGCTTGGCCATGTCCACGTTCGCCGGGCACTCGGCCTTGCAGGCCTTGCACTCGAGGCAGAGGTCCATCACCTCGTAGAGGCGCCGACCCGTGAACTCTGAGGGCGGCACCTGCCCTGACAGGACGGCGCGAAGGGCGTTAGCGCGCCCCCGCGTCGAGTGCTCCTCATCGCGGGTCGCCATGTACGAGGGGCACATGGTCCCCTCGAGCTTCTTCCGGCAGACGCCGATCCCGTTGCACATCTCGACCGCCGCGGCGAACCCTCCCTGCCCCGAGAAATCGAGCAGCGTCTCCGGCTCCCACGTCCGGTATCCGGGGCTGTAGCGGAGGTTCTCCGTCATCGGCGGGGCGTCCACGATGTTCCCGGGATTCATCAGGTTCTTGGGATCCCAGGCGCGCTTGATCTGGCGGAAGGCGTCGTAGAGGCGCGGGCCGAACAGGCGCTCGGTGAACGGGCTCCGCGCCCGGCCGTCGCCGTGCTCCCCGGTGAGCGCCCCCCCGAACTCGAGGACCAGCTCGGCGATCTCCCGCGCGATCGCCTCCATCTGCCGGACCCCGCGCTCCTCCTTCAGGTTGATCAGCGGGCGGATGTGGAGGCAGCCCACCGAGCAGTGGCCGTAGTAGCCCGCGGCCGCCCGGTGCCGCGCCAGGATGTCGCGGAACCGGGGGACGAAGGCCGCGAGCCTGGCGGGATCCACCGCAGTGTCCTCGACGAAGGCGATGGGCTTCTTGTCGCCCTTCATGCCGAGGAGGAGCCCGAGCCCGGACTTGCGGAGCTTCCAGATGGATTGCTGCTCCTCCGCGCGCAGGGCCATATGGGCGGCGTAGCCGAAGCGCGCCCGCGCGCGCCGCGCCTCCAGCGCCTCCACCTTGGCGCGCACCTCGGCCTCGCTCTCCCCCGCGTACTCGACGATCATGATCGCAGCGGGGTCTCCCTGCACGAAGCCCATGCGCTTGGACTGCTCGATGTTGCCCCGGGCCAGGTCCAGGATCATCTTGTCGGTCAGCTCGACGGCGTAGGGCCCCGTCCGGAGGATCTCCTCGGAGGATTCCAGCGCCTCCTGGATGTCGGCGTAGTGGACGACATCGAGCGCGGTGTGCCGGGGCCGCGGGACGAGGCGCAGCTTGGCCTCGACCACCGTGGCCAGCGTCCCCTCCGACCCCACGACCAGGCGGGAGAGATTGAAGGGTCGGTCCCCGGCGAACTCGTTCAGGTTGTAGCCGGAGACGCGACGCAGGATCGTCGGATACCGGGCGCTGATCTCCTCGCGGTGCTCGCCGACGATCCGGACCACCTCCCGGTAGATCTGGCCCTCCAGACCGTTCCCCTTGAGCTTCGCCCGGAGGGCCTCCGCAGCGAGGTCCGTCAGCACCGCCTCGCTCCCGTCGGCGAGGAGGACGGTCAGCTCGAGCACGTGGTGGAGCGTCAACCCGTAGGCGATCGAGTGGGCGCCGGCCGAGTTGTTGCCGAGCATCCCGCCGAGGGTAGCGCGGTTGGAGGTGGAGGTATCCGGGCCGAAGAGAAGGCCGAGCGGCTGCACGAGAGCGTTGAGCTCGTCCTGAACCAGGCCCGGCTGAACCCGGCACCAGAGCTCCTCGCGGTTCACCTCCAGGAGCTGGTGCATGTAGGCGGAGAAGTCGAGCACGACCGCCCGGTTCACGGTCTGCCCGGCGAGCGAAGTCCCGCCGCCCCGCGGCAGGATCGGCACGCCGTGGCGATTGGCCACCTCGATGACCGCCTGGACGTCGCCCGTGTCGCGCGGGAGCACGACGCCGATCGGCTCCACCTGATAGATGGAGGCATCGGTCGAGTAGAGCAGGCGGGTCATCCTGTCGAAGCGCACCTCGCCCCGCACCACGCGCCTGAGATCGCGCTCCAGATCGTTCATGAAGGCCCTCCGGGCGGCTCGTTCTCCTCATTATATCCGGAACGCTTCCGTTCGTTCTCCCGCCTGGAGGGCCGCTCCCGAGCCGGCTCGCGCTGACGCGCGTCAGGGGGTGGAGGTTGACTCCATCTTCGCGCTGGAGTATGTTCCGCCCCAGGCTCAGGAGAAATCCAATGGCAGAACCGTGTCCAAAGTGCGGGTACGCTGAGGCCGAGACCGACACATGCCCGCGCTGCCGGGTGAGCATCTCGAAGTATCGCCTCTACCTCGAGAGCGGGATCTACCACGCGAGCCTCGGCAAAGGGGTGAGGGTCCCGCGCACGCGTCCCGCCCCGACGTCGAGCCCGTCGCGAGCCCAGGTCACCCTGCCGGGCGCTCCGTTTCGGCCCGGAGGGCCTCCCACCCCCGGACCGACGCTCCCGGGACCCGGAGCGGCCGGGGGCCAGGTCCGCCAGCTCTCGTTCCACGGAAGCGGGGGTTCGCTCTTCGGCATCCAGGTCGTCAACATGCTCCTGACCGTCGTCACCCTCGGGATCTACAACTTCTGGGGACGGGTTCGGGTGCGGCGCTACCTCCTCAGCGAGACCGAGTTCGAGGGAGACCGGTTCGCCTATCACGGCACGGGCAAGGAGCTGCTGATCGGCTTTCTCAAGGCCGTGGCGGTGTTCGGCATCCCCGTGCTTTTCTTGAACTTCCTGCCGGGGCTTCTCCGCGGGGGGGCCGCGATCACGGTCGTGTCAACCCTCCTGCTCTACGGCCTCATCCTGGTCTTCATCCCGGTCGCCATCGTGGGCGCCCTCCGCTACCGCCTGAGCCGGACCTCCTGGCGCGGCATCCGTCTGTCGCTGCGCAGCCCGACCCTGGAGTTCGTCAAGCTCTTCGTCATCGGCTCCGTCCTCACGGTGGTCACGCTCGGTTTCTACTCCCCGTTCTTCGCCGCCAGGCGCTACGGCTTTCTCGTCTCGCACGCGTATTTCGGGAACCGGAAGTTTGACTTCGACGGACAAGGCAGAGACCTGTTCCGTTCCTACCTCCTGGCCCTCCTCCTCACGCTTCCGACATTCGGCCTCTGCTGGTTCTGGTATTTGGCAAAGAAGCAGAACTACCTCCTGGACCACACCTCGTTGGGCGGCGCCCGTTTCCGCGCGGCGTTCACCGGGGGCGGCCTCTTCCTCCTGTTCCTGACAAACATGCTCCTGGTGATCGTGACCCTGAGCCTGGCGGCAGCCTGGGTCGTCGTCCGAACGATCCGCTTCACGTTCGAGTACGTGACCCTGGAGGGCCCCCTGGACCTGGCGGCCATCGTCCAGGAAGCCCAGGCCGCCCCCGTGACCGGCGAAGGGCTCGCCGGCTTCCTGGATACGGACCTCGACGTCGGCTAGTCCGAGCCTCCCCGCCGTGAGCTCCGCCTCCGCTGGGCCCTCCCGCAGCCGGCCGTGAGCGCCGCCTCGACAGGCCGGCACCCGCGGCGAACGAGCGACGCTGATGCGAACCGAATGGCACGGGTACTACCTGGACGGCAAGACCGCCGCGCGCCAGCGGGTCGGGATCCACCTGATGCGGACCGGCCTGCAGATCACCACCGAGAGCGGGGCCACGCTCTGGTGGCCCTACGCCGAGATCCGGCAGACCCAGGGCTTCTACGCGGGCGAACAGGTCCGGCTGGAGCGGGGCGTCGAGCTCCCGGAGGCGCTTCTCGTCCCCGACGTGTCGTTCCTCTCAGACCTGCACGAGGTCGCGCCCGAGCTGGGCGCCCGGTTCCACGACCCGGCGCGCCGGAAGATGCGGGTCACGCTGACCCTCGTCGCCGCCCTTGCGCTGATCGCGCTGATCGGCGCCCTGTACCTCTGGGGCATCCCGGCTCTGGCGGCGGTAGTCGCCGCCCGGATTCCGGTCGCGTGGGAGGAAGGCCTCGGTAGCTCGGCCGTCGACCTCCTGGCTCCGCAGGGGAAGCGCTGCACGGATCCGAGTCGCATCCGCAGGATCGAGGCGATCGTCGGGACCCTCGTCGCTCCGCTCCCCAATCCCGCCTACCGGTTCCGCGTCATCGTGCTGAACGACCCCGCGGTGAACGCCCTCGCGGCACCCGGCGGATACATCGTCGTCTTCCGGGGGCTCCTCGATCAGACCCGGATGGCGGAGGAGCTGGCCGGCGTTCTGGCCCACGAGCTCCAGCACATCCTCCTGCGCCACACGACGCGCGCGCTCCTCCAGCACGCATCCACGGGGCTGCTCGTGGCGGTTCTGGTCGGCGATGCGGGCGGCGCGATGGCCTACGGGCTCGAGAGCGCACGCGTTCTCGGGACGCTCCAGTACAGCCGCCGGAGCGAGGAGGAGGCGGATACGGCCGGGATGCGGATGCTCCTCGAGGCCGGCATCGACCCGGCGGGGATGATCGGGTTTTACGAGCTGCTCGGGAAGCTGGGCGGAGACGAGCCCGGGCTGCTGAAGTACCTCTCGACTCACCCGGGCACGGAGGACCGGATCCAGAAGCTCAGGGCCCTCGCGGCGCCGGCGCCGCGCGAGGCCGTCAGGCTCCTCCCGGACTATGACTGGCGCGACATCCGGAAGATCTGCGCCTGAGCCTCATCGACGCCTCCCCGAGCGGCGGCGCGTCGGGCGCACCCGGCGGCGCGCTCCCGATCGGACCCTTCGTTGCGACCCGCGTCGTTCGACCCGCGTCGGCCGGCGCGACCGGCTGCGCTCGTAGAGGAAGAGGGCGGCGCCGCCCCGGACGGTGGCGTGCTTGTCTAGGACGAGGACCGTCATCCGTGTGGCTGCGAGAGCCCGGGCGAATGCATAGCGTCCGGTCCAGCGGAGGATCGCGGCCTCGAGCGGCTTGAGCGACTCGGCCACGCCGCCCGTCACCAGGATCACCTCCGGGTTCAGAGCGTTCACGATGGCGGCAAGCCCCGCGCCCAGCGCCTGGCAGATCTCCTCCACCAGCGCTCCGGCCAGCCGGTCACCGTCCCCGGCGGCCCTGAAGACGTGGGCGGCGCTCACCGCGTCCGGATCCCCGCCTGCCAGTGCCAGCAGGCGCGAGTCTCGATCGGTCTCGAGCCGCGCCCGCGCCGCGGCGGCGATGTCCGGGCCCGCGACGTAGGCTTTCAGGCAGCCGCGGCCGCCACAGAAGCACGGGCGGCCGTCGAAGTTGACGGAGATGTGGCCCAGCTCGCCCCCGTACCCCGCGGCGCCCCGGACGAGCTGGCCGTCCAGGATGATCCCGCCGCCCACCCCGGTGCCGATCGCCAGGAGCACGAGCGAGCGCGCCCCTCTGGCCCGGCCGAAGGTCCACTCCCCCAGGGCCAGGGCGTTGACGTCGTTGTCCACGAACGCGGGAAGACCAAAGCGCGCGCGGAGGTGACGGGTGAGCGGCAGCCGCGCCAGCTCGGGCACGTTCTGCACGTCCTCGCCGACGACGCCCGTCGTGGCGTCCACCGCTCCCGGGACTCCGGCACCGAGCCCGAGCACCCGGAGGCCCCGGCCGCGGGCGGCCGCCAACAGCTCATCCAGAAGCGCGTTCAGGGTGTCGAGCGCGGTGCCCCGTTCGCGGGTCGGCGCCTGGAGCTGGCCCAGGATTTCGCCGTCAGGGGCGACGAGACCCGCGGCGATGCTGGTCCCTCCCACGTCCACCGCCAGGATCGCTTCGCGTCTCACCGGAGGTCGCCGAAGTGGCAGAGCCTGATCCCCAGCGCCTCCACCGCGCGTCGGACGGCGAGATCCGTCAGGCCCTGGAGCTCGACCTCCCGCTGGGGCCCGTAGCGGCTCCCGGCGAGGTCGGTGTCGAAGTAGCCGGGATGGGTCATGAACTCGGAAATTCCGTCGGGCAAGACGGCGAGCTGGCTCAGGAGCCGTTCGGTGGACCAGTAGGGATCCGGGCCCGACTCACCGAAGAAGGCATCCGGGGTCCTGAGGCCGGCGGCCCGCGCCGCCCGCCTGAGCGCTTCGTCCTGGCTCCTCACGGGAATGCCCAGTTGGCGCGCCAGCGCCCAGAGGATCTCGCGGATGGGGGAATGGCGACCCACATGGTGGTGGCTGTCCAGGTGAGTCGGGGCGCGCCCGAGGAGTGTGGCAAACGCAGCCACCTGGGCTTCGAGCTCCCGCTCCGCCTCGTCGGGCTTGGCGCGAGCCGCGGCCTGGCGGGCGTCACGAACGAACTTCCCCTCGGCGTCCACGAGCGACGGCACCGCGGATGCGGGAGAGAGCGGGCGACCCAGGGTGAGATTCAGGTGGAGGCCAACGCCGAGCCGCGTCGCCTTGAGCTCGGCGAGAAGCTCCACGGACACCGGGAGATTGACCAGCAGCGTCGTGCTGGTGACGATGCCGTGCCGGGAGGCCTCCAGGATCCCACGGCTCACCCCGACCGTCAGCCCGAAGTCATCGGCGTTGACGATGAGATATTTCAACGCGGGAGGGTGCCCTGGATGACGAAGCGCTCGACGGTCCTGGGAACGCCGACGTTGGGCAGGATCTTCTCGCTGTCCAGACTCCGGATGTGGTCGAGCCGCTCGTACCCGATGCGCGGGAAGGACTGCACCTCGCTGCCCAGCGTCTCCGGCTTGAGGCCCACGGCCTCGAGCTTGGCGAACGCCGTCTTCCGGCCGAGGAAGGCGAAGATCGTGAAGACGAGCCGCCCCCCGGGCGTCAGGTGCTCAGGCGCGCCCCGGATCACCCGGTCGAGGATTTCCCAGCCATCGATCCCGCCGTTGTCCGCGGCGGCCACGGGATCGTCGCGCTCGCGGCCGGGAGGCGTCGGCATCTGGGGCGGGTTAGTGCAGATCAGGTCGAAGCGGAGGCCGCGCGCCGGATCATAGCAATCGCCGACCCTGACCTCCACGCGGTCGCCGACGCCGTTCAGACGCGCGTTTTCGGCGGCGCAGGCTGCCGCCTCGGGCACGACATCGGTGGCCACGACGGAACAGCCGGCCCTGGCCGCCAGGACCGCGGCCAGCCCCACACCCGTCCCGAGCTCGAGCACCTGCTCGCCCGGACGAAACTCCAGGTACCGCGCGAAGAGGAGCGAGCCCGCCTTGGGCGCCTGAACGCCGTCGGCCACTTTGAAGAGGAGGCCCCGGTAGACGTAGAGGAGGAGCCCCTCATCGCCCGCCATCCCTCACCTTCCCTGGACCTTCCTGAAGTAGAGCCGGAGCGACTCCTTGAGCTGGGCGCGAGCCCCCGAGTTGGTCTTCGCGTCCTCGAGGAGGTCCAGATCGAGCTGGAGCGGAACCCCCTCCTTCTTCACCCCGTCCAGCTCGGCGGTGAGCCCGCAGCGCTCGTCAGACTCGGTGAAGACCACCTTGGCCTTCTGAAAGGCCCCGGTCTCCTGGGCGAGCTGTTCGATCGTGTCCCGGATCAGCTGCTTGAGCGCCTCCGCCTCCCCAGCCGGCACGGTGGAGAAGGCCGCGGTGAGCGTGATCTCCGCCATGGGGTTCTCCTTATTCGGCCTCGCCTCGTGGCGGGCCTGCCTGCGGCTTGGCCGACGCCCCTCGGCTCGATCTACCGCCGCTCGCCGTCCCAGACCTTCAGGATGTCGGCATGAGCCCTGGCGGCGTTGTTCCGGATGGCGAAGCTGATGGCCTCGCGAACCTCGTCCTCGTTGGCTCCAGCGGCCCTGGCACCTGCCAGGTCACGCTTCGCTCAGTGGGTGTTCCCGACGGCCAGGTTCGCGGCCAGGTAGCAGAGCGAGGCCGTCTTGGGATCCAGCGCTCCCTTCTTGTAGCGCCAGCTCGCGATCACTTTCTCTTCGAGCATGTGACTTCCTCCTTGGGTCAATAGCCACAGGCCGCGGCCGCCCGCAGATGATCGAGCCCCGCCTCGAGGCCCTTCCGCGTCAGGCGGATGGCCACGGGCCGGGCGAAGTAGAACGTCGAGTAGGCCTCACGCCGGGCGACGACGGGATGCCCCATCTTCTCGAGCGCGGCGAGCACCGCGTCACCGGCGTGGTCGTCCACCCACAGGTCGCCACCCTCTGTGTGAACGCGCGGCGCCTCGATGGCCGGCTGCGGCGCGAGCCCCAGGTCCACGAGGTTGGAGACCACCTGGGGGATCGCCGAGATGATCTTTCGACCACCCGGCGCGCCGAGCGTCAGGTACGGCTCCCCTTTCCTGAACGCGAGGACGGGCACCATGTTCACCAGCGCCCGCTTCCCCGGCCCGACGGAGTTGGCCTTGCCCGGATCCGGATCGAACCAGATCATGCCGTTCGAGAGAAGGATGCCGCTCCCCGGAACGACCACGCGGGAGCCGAAGAGCGAGACCGCAGTGTGGGTCAGCGACACCATGTTGCGCTGCCGGTCCACCACGCCGATGTGCGTGGTCGAGTCCGTGGCCCGCCCGTTGCCCGCGATCCGGACGGGCGTTCGCCCTCCCTTCCCCTCGAAGCGCCACGGGTCGGGCGCCGACTTCTTCGATCGGGGTCCGCGGGGCTTGATGCGCCGCGCGACCTCCGCTCCGTACTCTTTTGATGCCAGCGCTGTCCATGGGGCTTCGACCCGCTCGGGGTCTCCCAGGAAGGTGAGCCGGTCCAGGAACGCGTAGCGGGCTGCCTCCGCCCTCAGGTGAAGGCCACCCGGGGTGTCGAAGCTGAGCTGACGCGGCCGGAAGGCCGAGAGGATGTTCAGGATCTCGAGCGCCGTGATCCCTCCCGTGGCGCCGGGGGAGAAGCAGAGGTCGAGGTCGCGGTACCGACCCGTCAAGGGCGGCGCGACCCGCGCCTGGTAGCCGGCGAGGTCCTCCTTGGTCAGAAAGCCGCCGTGCACCCAAATCTCCTCGTGGATCGCCTGGGCCAGGGCCCCCTTGTAGAACGCGTCCGGGCCTTCTCGCGCGATCAGTTCCAGGCTCCGGGCCAGGTCGGGGTAGCGGACGCGATCGCCGTCGGCACTGGCCGGCGGCCGGTAGATGTGGCGCCCCTCGCGGAGGTAGGTCCGGGCAGTCTCGGCGAACCGGCTCACCTCGTCCGCGTGCACCGCGGTCGTGAGCGCCAGGTACCAGTCGGGGACGAACCCGTCGCGGGCCAGCGCGATCCCCGGCGCCAGGACATCGCCGAGCTCCATCGTCCCGTAGCGCTCGAGCGCGAGGCAGAGGCCGGCCACCGAGCCCGGCACCGCGACCGCCCGGTGGCCGACGATGTTGGCGTCGTCCACCACCCGGCGCCACGGGAAGAGATCCTCGGCCACGCCCTCCGCGAGGGGATAGATGCGCTCGTGGCAGGCCGCGGGAGCCTGGACGTTGAAGTCGATGACCTCGACTTTCCCCTGCTTGGCGAGGTAGACGAGCATGGTCCCGCCCCCCGCGATCGTCGACATGAACGGCTCGACGACGGTCATGGCGAAGGCCGTGGCGACCGCCGCGTCCACGGCGTTGCCGCCACGCCTGAGGATCTCCGCTCCCACCTCCGCCCCCAGCGGGTGCTCGGCCACGACCATGGCGCGCGGGGCCAGCGGGGTCAGCTTCGTCACCGAAAGCTTCGAGCGGATCATGGCGACTCCTTAACCCGCATTGTCTCGCGTGATTTTGACTCTTTACTCTTCATGATTCCTGCTTGCTGCCATAAGGAGAGCGAAACCCCAGTCACCTCGTGGTGGCGCCCAGGAGACGGGCCAATTTGGCTTCAAACGTTCATGGTAGAAGGCTGCACACGGGCTGTCAATGAAAGTAAAGTTCACCACCTCCAGCTCTTCCCTCGCGAGGTAGCTCCGGCCTGACTCCGTTCGCCTACAGCTTCATTCGGAGTCCGAAGGACTGCTCACGTGTTGGCCCCGGGGTCAAGCAAAGCGTGGCGGGAGCATCGGCAGCATAAACGCCTTTCTCTTCTCGGGCCTCCCGCCAGGGGCCGCCGGCCGCGTCCGGTCCCCTCTGCGAAAGTGGCGCTAGGGTACGGCGTGGATGAAACGCCTGTCAAAGCACAGGCGATAAATGGGTGGGGGCCGGTGGCACAGGATAGGCTCGGTCCCGCCGGTGGTCGCGCCCCGAGCACGGAGGCCGAGGCCCGGGCGCCAAAGCCCCAGCCAAGGCCTGACGCTGCCCGATCGCTGCTGGCCTAGCCGTCTTCGGCTCCCTCAGCCGGTAACACGGTTACTCATCCGCCCGCTTCGCTTCCAGCGCCGCTTGACCCGAAGGCTTTTTCAGTCCGCTCCCACGCGCTCCGCAGGATACGGTAAGATACGGGCGTGGCACGCCGTGCTCGCGCTCTAGATCGACGCGCAGCCATCCGCCCACAAGGCGCCTCTCTGGCGAAGCGCGCGTCCCTCCGATTTGACCGGGGCTCGCTCAGGCTGGAGGCCTCAAGGACTGCGCGGGTGCCCCCCTACCTGACCTGGGACGAGCGCGTTCGTGCCTGGCGGACGGAGGCCATCAATCACCCCCGCCTCATGGAGGACGCGGCGGCCTACCGGCTTCAGCTCCAGGACGAGGCCGAACGGTTTTTTGACTGCCCGGGCCTCAAGCCCAATCTCCCCCCACTCCGGCCAGATCAGGAGGCCGCTCTAGCGGCCTGGAAGCGGGCCGGCGGGCGCGGGGTGGTCGTGAAACCCACCGGCACGGGCAAGACTGAAATCGCGCTTACAGTCATCATCCGGCACCGGGTCTCGGCGTTGATCGTGGCTCCGCTCCGCGATCTCATGTACCAGTGGCAGCGGCGGATCAAGCAAGGGCTCGGCGTGGAGGCCGGCGTACTTGGGGATGGCCGGCGGGAGATCTGGCCCATCACGGTCACCACCTACGACAGCGCTTGGATCCACATGAAGGAGATCGGTAACCGCTACCGCCTGATCGTCTACGACGAGGCCCACCACCTGCCGGGACCCTCGCTCTACGAGAGCGCGCTGGACTGCCTGGCTCCCATGCGGCTCGGGCTCACGGCGACGCCCGAGCGGGCCGATGGCCGGGACCGGCTGTTCACCGAGCTGATTGGCCCGGTCGTGTACGAAGAGGGCATCTCCCAGGCCCGGGGACGAACGCTGGCGGACTACGCGATCGTCCGGGTGCCGATCTATCTGACCGAGGCCGAGCAGGCGGAGTTTGACCAGCTCTCCAGGAGGATCCGCGCCTACGTGGCTCGCCGGCGGCGCGAGGAAGGACGGTTTGACTGGAAGGAGGATCTCGCCAAGCTCTCGCGCACAGACCCCGAGGCCAAGGAGATCCTCCGCTGCTACCGGCGAAAGCTGGCGCTCATTCATCGCTCCAAGGAAAAACTCCGGGTCGTGGAGGACATCCTGCGCCTGCATCCGACCGACCAATGCGTGATCTTCACAGCCTCGAACCGAATGGCGCTCGACGTTTCGGCCCGCTTCCTGATGCCGGCGCTGACCGCCCACTCGGACAAGCGGGAGCGGAATCTAGTGCTGGACGCGTTCGCCCGAGGGGCGATCCGCGCCCTGGCTGCGTGCGAGGTGCTCAATGAAGGATGGGATGCGCCCGCGGTCAAGGTCGGAGTGGTGCTGGGCGGGGAGAAAGGCACACGGGAGGCGGTGCAGCGGCTCGGGCGGCTCCTCAGACGCTCAGGAGACCGGTCGGCGCGCCTCTATGAGGTCGTGGTGGAGGAGACCCCTGAAATAAGGCGGGTCCGGCGCCGGACTCGGACGGATGCTTACCAAAGCGCACCGCGTCTATCACTGGGACAGGCCAAGCAGCTCGATCTCTTCTGACCGCCTGGAAGAGGACTGCCTCCCCCACCTGGCCCGCGCCGTCGCGGTCTATCGCGCGAAGGTCGGCGAGCGCCTCGGCCGCGTGCGCGACGCCGCCCGCGCGGCTCTCGAAGGCGTTCGGCCCGATCGGGTGGAAGCGGTCATCGAGCTTCTGGATCATGTCGCCACGTACGACTGGCCTCGCGGCAGGCACCAGGCTGAGCAACGGGTGAAAGTGTTCGGGGCCGCCGGCCGCCACCATCCCGTGCTTGAGCCAGAGCGCTGGCGGCCCCTCCTGGGCGTGGCATTTGATCCCGCCCCCCAGCGTCACGACGAGGTTGTTGCCCTCCTCTACGCCGACTACCCCGAGTTTCATCGTCTCATCGCCTTTCCGCCTGACTACTCCGCCGACGATTTGCGGGCGGACTACGACCTGGCCCAGGCCCAGGCGCTGCTTTACTCCGCGACGCAGGTGGTGGTGGAGGCCCGGGCCGACTTCAAGCACATCGTCCAGTACGCGCGGCTCTCGCGGCTGCTTCACCGGGTCGAGCGGTTGAGGGGCGACGGGTACCGCCTCACCTTCGACGGGCCGAACTCCGTGCTCCGCCGCACCCACGCCTATGGGGTTGATTTCGCCAGGTTTCTGGCAGCCCTGGCTCAGGCTCGGGAGTGGACGATGACGGCGGAGATCGTGCTGCGGAAAGGCTGGCGACCGTTGACCTTCCACCTGTCCTCCACCGATGGCCTCCGCTCCCGGCTTCCCGCGCCCGCGCTCTTCGATTCGGCGCTGGAAGAGACCTTCGCTCGCAAGTTCGGGAACGAAAGAGATGGCTGGCGCCTGAAGCGCGAGGCCGCGATCCTGGAGGCTGGCGGAGCCCTCCTCGTTCCCGATTTTGTCTTTGTTCACGAAGACGGGACCGAGGTGGCCTTGGAGATTCTCGGCTACTGGACGCCCGAATACCTGAGCGCGAAGCTCAATAAGCTCAATAAGCTGGACCAGGTGAAGGCGCCGGACCTGATCGTGGCCGTGCGGAAAACCCTGGCCCTTCAGGCCGGAAGTCTCCCGGCCACGGTATTGCCGTTCAGCACCGGCATCCGCCTGCGGGATCTCATGCCACGCCTCGAAGCCTTCAGGCGTCCCCATCGTAGGTAGAAGCATCGCCGTCGCCAGCACTTGACTTGCCCTCTGCCGCCAGAGACAATGCGCGTCGTTTCTGTGAGGGAAGCAAGCCGAACGCGTACGCGCGGGGATCGCCGCGCGGCGATCCCAGCTTCGGGCCCGTCTCGTTGCGGCGGCGCTCGGTCCCCAGATGTGCTGCCTAGCGGGCGAGATCGCCGACCGCATGCTCTTCAATTGGCTGACTCCCGAGCATGCGCGGCTCTCGGCCGACTGGGTGCGCGCCGGTGCCGCCACAGCGGGTCGGCGACCACCGACGCTCTTCGCGTATGTCCGCGTCGACGTACTTTTTAGCGGTAGACGAAAACCCCGGCGCTTGGCTCAGCGCTGGCGGTAGGTCGTGCTGGTGCGCCGCTCGATGTAGCGGACCTCGACGAGCCGCCGGGCAGGGTCAGCGTCAAAGAAAATCCGCCAGTCGCCGAACCGACGGCGAAAGGCGGTGGGCTGGTGCTTCAGGCGCTCCACGTCGCCCGCAAACGGGTCGACCTCCATCGCCTTGAGCACTTCGCGGAGCCGCTCCTGCTCGTGCCTAGGAGCGCGGGCGATGACCTTGCGCGCGCGCTTTCGAGCGACGACGACCCAGGTCTCGGAAGAGCTCATCGAGGGTCAGGTACTCTCCGCTCGCCATTTCAGCTCGACCTTTCGCGATTTCACGGAGCTCCCGGCGCGTCGGGGTGTAGACGGGGAGCGCGCGCACGCGGTTGAAGTAGACGCGGAGCGCCTCGCGGATGAGCTCCGAGCGCGTGCGGTGCTCGCTTTTGCGGACCCGCTCGACTTCCCGGATCATCTCCGGCGGCAGTGAGATGGTCATGGTGGCCCGGCTGCGCATCGGCAGATACCTCGTATGTTAAATGGTACTACTTTATCCTACTGAACCCTGGCGGCGTGTCAAGCGCGGGGGGAGGAGTCCGGCCGCGCGGAACGTGGGGGGCCAGCGGCCCGACCCGAGCAAATCTGATGTCACATGGGCTGTAGAATCCGCAATCGCCGTTCCTGTGGAAACACCCGCCCTGCTTGCATCCATGACAGCGCCTATATCTGTAAGCGTAAACTTGTCGGTTCCCTGCAGGTTGTACTGATGCTGTCTGTGGGACCAGCTTCTGACCATCCGGCTCGTGCGTGCCCCCCGGAGGTCTGCTCTGCAGTCTATCATCGCTGGCAGGCAGGGCACCAGTTGGTCGGCCGCTCCCTGAACTCCTCCGCCGCGACCTTCCCGCCGCAGCGGGGACAGGGCTTCCCGCCGCGGCGGTGCACCTTGAAGAACTCACGCCGGGGCTCTCCCGCCAGCCCGTCCTTCGTGAGCCCGCGCAGGTGCCCGATCGCCGCCGCCAGGACGGTGCCGATCGCCCCGTGGAGCCGCGTGACCTCCTCGGTGCTCATGAGCGATGCGGCGCGCCGGGGTCGGATCCGCGCTTCCCAGAGGATCTCGTCGGCGTAGGCGTTGCCGAGCCCTCCGATCCATCGCTGGTCGCAGAGGAGGGCCTTCACCGGCACGATCTTGTTCCGCGTGCACAGCGCCGCGAGCGCTTCGAGCGTGAACGCGGGATCCAGGGGGTCGAGGCCGATCCGCTCCTTCTTGTTCACCCCGACCCACATCTTGGGATCGGAAGGGCGCATCGGGTCGAAGTGCGCGTCCGAGAAGACGAGGGCGGCGCCGCTGTCGAAGCTGAGGGTGAGGGTCGGCTGAGGCACCCTCCCCCGCGTCCCGGACGCGAAGTAGTAGATCTCGCCTCCGAGCATCAGGTGAACGTCGAGCCGGTCTCCCCCGCCGAGGAGGATGGCGAGGGTCTTCCCCCGGCGCACGACGTCCTTGATCTGCTGGCCGGCCAGCTTTGCGGCGAAGCGCTCCGGAGCCTCGCGCCTGAGCACCCGGCGGTGGTGCACCTCGACAGCGCTGACACTCCAGCCCGTCAGCAGCGGGCGAAGCGCCTCGGCGTAGACCTCGAGCTCAGGAAGCTCGGCCACTGGAACTTCCGTTCAGACAAGCCCAGCGGGTCCTGCCGCGGCGAGCAGCCCCACCGTCAGGTCCACCCCCCGCCCGGTGTGGGGGACCCCCCGGCCCTGCCGGTGGGGCGGGGCCCCGACGCCGAAGGCGTGGGGAGGGGCGCCGCGTCACCCGCTGGGCCAGCAGGACCCGTCGGGCTACGCCCGCACATCCACGACGATCTCGCGCTTCCGCGGCCCGTCCAGCTCGACCAGCGTGATCCCCTGCCAGGTGCCGAGCAGGAGCTTTCCGTCCTTCACGGGAATGGCCTGGGACGGCCCGAGCAAGGTGGCCCGGAGATGGGCCGCCCCGTTGTCGTCCACCTTGTCGTGCTCCCAGACGCCCTCCGGGATGAGCTTGTCCAGGAGGCTCAGCACGTCCTGGCGAAAGCCCGGGTCCGCATTCTCGTTGATGATCAGCGCTGCCGTGGCATGACGCGCGAATACCGTACAGAGCCCCTCTTTCACCTTCGAAGCCGCCACGACGGAGGCGACCTGGCGGGTGATGTCAACCAGCTCGAGCCGCGTGGACGTGCTGAGCGTGATCGTCTGCTGCATCGTCTCCTACGCCCTTCGAGCGCGCACCCACGCCTCCGGCGTGGGTACCCGGCCCGCGCAACCTAGGGGGGAGGTTCGGAAGGGGGGGCGGAGCCCCCCTCCGAGGCAGATGAGTCTCGAGGGGTGGGTACCCGAGCTTGACGAGTCCCTGACGCTGGCCCAGGTCATCGACCTGGCCTTTGACTACCGCGGCAACACGACGGTGGTGAAGCGCGATGGGACCGAGGT
>JACQWB010000268.1 GCA_016209385.1 Candidatus Rokuibacteriota bacterium | reverse complement strand
GGATCGGGCGCGCCATGGACCGCTACAAGGTCAACGTCAACAAGTCGACGGTCCCGGTGGGGACCGGAGACCTGGTCCGCCAGATCGACCAGAAGCACCAGGCCGCGCCGGTCGAGTTCGACGTGGTCTCGATCCCCGAGTTCCTCCGCGTGGGATCGGCGTTCGAGGACACGCTCCGGCCCGAGCGCATCGTGATCGGAGCCCCGAGCCAGCAGGTCGCCCTGACGCTCCTGGAACTCTACGCGCCCCTGGAGCGTCCGATGATCATCACCGACGTTCCCTCCGCCGAGATGATCAAGTATGCGTCGAACTCCTTCCTCGCGGCCAAGATCTCGTTCATCAACGCCATCGCCAACATCTGCGAGCTGGCCGGCGCGGACGTGACCCAGGTCATCAAAGGTATGGGGCTCGACCACCGCATCGGCTCGACGTTCCTCCAGGCCGGCCTCGGCTTCGGCGGCGCCTGTCTCCCCAAGGACTCCGAGTCCCTCATCCAGACCTCGGCGAGCCTCGGTTACGACTTCAAGCTGCTCAGGACGGTGGTCGAGATCAACCGGGACCGCGCGCCCCTCCTGGTGGAGAAGATCCTGAAGGTGCTGGGGCCCTTGGACGGAAAGCAGATCGGGGTGCTGGGGCTCGCCTTCAAGCCCAACACCGACGACATGCGGGAGGCCAAGAGCGTGGAGGTGCTCAGTCTCCTCCACGAGGCCGGGGCCGGGCTCAAGGTCTACGACCCGGTGGCAACCGACAACGCGAAGACGCTCCTCCCGCCCGGCGTGCGGTACTGCACCTCCCCTTACGAGGCGGCCGAGGGCGTGGACGCCCTCGTGCTCGTGACCGAGTGGAACGAGTTCAGGTTCGTGAACCTCGAGCGCCTCCGCTCGCTGATGCGCCGCCCCTTGATCTTCGACGGCCGCAACCTCTACGAGCCCGAGCGGATGCGGCGGCTCGGCTTCGAGTACCACGCGATCGGGCGCAAGCCCGTCGTCCCGGCGTAGGCCTGTGCCGATTGCTCTGACGACAACGGAGCGCATCTCGAGCGCGGGCTTTGCCCGCGCAAGCTCCGGGGGGAGGAATCGGAAGGGGGACGGAGCCCCCCTCCGAGGGTGATGCGGGTCCTGGTCACCGGGGGCGCGGGCTTCATCGGCTCCCACCTCTGCGACTGGCTCCTGGCCAAGGGCGCCGAGGTGGTCTGCATGGACAACCTCCTCACCGGGACCGTCGAGAACATCGCTCACATCCGAGACCCGCGCTTTACGTTCGCGAAGCACGACGTGACGAACTACATCTACGTGGCCGGCCCCGTGGACTACGTGCTCCACTTCGCGAGCCCGGCGTCCCCCGTGGACTACCAGCAGCACCCCATCCAGACGCTGAAAGTAGGGGCGCTCGGCACCCACAAGGCGCTCGGGCTCGCGCGCGAGAAGGGGGCCAAGTTCCTCCTGGCCTCCACCTCGGAGGTCTATGGCGACCCGCTCTTGCACCCGCAGCGGGAGGAGTACTGGGGGAACGTGAACCCGGTGGGACCACGGGGGGTGTACGACGAGGCCAAGCGCTTCGCCGAGGCCATGACGATGGCCTACCACCGCTTCCACGGGCTCGACACGCGCATCGCACGGATTTTCAATTGCTTCGGGCCGCGCATCCGCCTCAACGACGGGCGCGCGATCCCTACTTTCATCACCCAGGCGCTGTCCGGCCGGCCGATCACGGTATACGGCGACGGCTCGCAGACGCGGAGCTTCTGCTATATCGACGACATGGTGGACGGCATCTGGCGGCTCATGCAGTCCTCGGTTACCGACCCGGTGAACATCGGCAACCCCCAGGAGATGACCCTCCTCGAGCTGGCCAAGCGGATCCTGACCCTCAGCGGGTCGTCGAGCGAGATCGTCTTCCGCCCGCTCCCGGTGGACGATCCGAAGGTCCGCCAGCCGGACATCACGCGTGCCCGGACGCTCCTGGGGTGGAAGCCCGCGGTCGAGCTGGACGAGGGCCTCCGCCGGACCATCGAGTGGTTCCGCCAGCAGCTCCAGCAGCGATGAAGATCCTGGTCACCGGCGGCGCGGGCTTCATCGGCTCCCACGTGGTGGATCGCTACGTCGCCGAGGGCCACCAGGTCGCGGTGGTGGACAACCTGATCAGCGGGCGGCGCGAGTTCGTCAACCCGGCCGCGCGGCTGTACCCGATGGACATCCGCAGCCCGCGCCTCGCCGAGGTCTTCGAGGCCGAGCGCCCGGGCGTCGTGAACCACCACGCGGCCCAGCCCGATGTCCGGCGCTCCGTGACGGACCCCGGGCTCGACGCGAGCGTGAACGTCCTTGGATCGCTCAACGTGCTCACCTGCTGCCGCCGGTTCGGCGTGCGCCGGCTGATCTACGCCTCCACCGGCGGCGCCGTCTACGGCGACACCGCTGTGCTCCCGACGCCCGAGGACCACCCGACCCGTCCCGCATCCCCCTACGGCGTCTCCAAGCTGGCGGCGGAGCACTACCTCGCGTGCGGGAGCGCCCTCTACGGGATCAACACGCTCGTGCTCCGCTACGCCAACGTCTACGGCCCCCGGCAAAACCCGCTTGGCGAAGCCGGAGTCGTCGCCATCTTCACCTACCGACTCCTTCGCGGCGAGCCGGCCATCGTCAACGGCGACGGCGAACAGACGCGCGACTACGTCTACGTCGGGGACGTGGTCGAGGCCAACCTGCGCGCGCTCGAGCAGCCGGAGGCGGCGGGAGTTCTCAACATCGGTACCGGTGTCGAGACCTCGGTCGTCCAGCTCTTTCGGTCCCTCCAGGCGGCCGCCGGGGGCAGGGGCGAGGCCCGCCACGGCCCGCCCAAGGCCGGGGAGCAGCGACGGAGCGTCCTCGACATCACCCTCGCCAAGCGCCTGCTCGGCTGGACGCCCCGCGTGACGCTGGAGGAGGGCCTCCGCCGCACGGTTGAATACTTCACGAAGGAGACCGCGCGATGATCGACGAAGAACTCAAGGCGATCCTGGCCTGCCCGGCCTGCAAGGGCAGCCTCCGCTTCGAAGAGACCCGCATCATCTGCCCCGCCTGCAGGAAGGCTTACCCCATCCGCGAGGGGATCCCGGTCATGCTGATCAGCGAGGCCGAGGACTGGACGCCGCCCCAGTAGTAGCCTCGGAGGGGGGCTTCGGCCCCCTTCCAATGGGAGCACACGCGAAGATGCACGCCGTGATCCTGGCGGGCGGCGAGGGGACCCGCCTTCGCCCGCTGACCCTCACCTGCCCGAAGCCGATCGTTCCGCTCCTGAACATCCCGTTCCTCCGCTACCAGCTCGCCTGGCTCACCCAGCACGGGATCCGCGAGGCGGTCCTCGCCTGCTCCTACGGCGTGGCGGAGATCCGACGCCTGCTGGGCGACGGCGCTGCGGCGGGGATGTCGCTCCGCTACGCGGTCGAGCCGTCGCCGCTCGGGACGGCCGGGGCGCTGCGGAACTCGGCCGAGCCGGGCGAGGCGCTGCTGGTCGTGCTGAACGGCGACGTCCTGACCGACGTCGACCTGAGCGCGATGATCCGGCGCCACCAGGCGTCCGGGGCGCGCGCCACCATCTACCTGACACCGGTGGACGACCCGACGCTCTACGGGCTGGTCGAGACCGATCCGGACGGCCGGATCCTCAAGTTCCTCGAGAAACCCTCCCGCGAGCAGGTCACGGTCAACACGATCAACGCCGGCGTGTATATCCTCGACGGGAGCCTCCTGGAGCTCATCGCGAACGACCGGGTCGTGTCGATGGAGCGGGAGTTCTTCCCGGACCTCCTGGCGCGCCGCATTTCGTTCTTCGGTCACGTGAGCCGCGCCTACTGGCTCGATATCGGGAGCCTGGAGAAATACCGTCGCGCCCAGGCGGATCTCCTGACGGGCGCCGTGGCGACCGAGATGCGCCCCGCCGGCACCCGAAGGGGGAGCCTCTGGATCGGCGAGGAGAGCGTCATCTCGCCACAGGCGCAGGTCACCGGCCCGGCGGTCATCGGCAGCCGCGCGCGGCTGGCGGCCGAGTGCCGTGTCGAACCCTTCACCGTGCTCGGCGACGGGACCTCGCTCGAACGCGGGAGCCACCTGACCGGCGCCGTGCTCTGGCGGGACGTCCGCGTCGGGCCGGGAGCGCGCCTCTCCGGCTGCCTGATCGCCGACGGCTGTCGCATCGGTGCGGACGCCGAGATCGGGCCCGGCGCCGTGCTCGGCGCCGGCAGCGTCGTGCCGGACGGAGCCCGCGTGTCGGTGTAGCCGCGCGACGACCGGCTGCGGCCGCCGAACGGGTCCGCAACGGCCCCCGCGCCTGTGGTATTCTGAAGTTCGTGAGCCTGCCGGGGATTCGCAACTTCTCCATCGTGGCGCACATCGACCACGGCAAGTCCACGCTCGCCGACCGACTGCTGGCCCTGACCGGCGCCATGGATCCGAAGAAGGCCGTGGACCAGGTGCTGGACTCCATGGACCTCGAGCGGGAGCGAGGGATCACGATCAAGCAGCACACTGTGCGGCTCCCCTACCGGGCCGCCGACCGCCACGATTACACGCTGAACCTGATCGACACCCCCGGCCACGTGGACTTCTCCTACGAGGTGTCCCGCTCGCTCGCGGCCTGCGAGGGGGCCGTCCTCGTGGTGGACGCTGCCCAGGGCGTCGAGGCGCAGACGCTGGCCAACTTCTACCTGGCGCTCGAGGCCAACCTCACCATCATTCCGGTGATCAACAAGATCGACCTCCCGGCGGCGGACGTGGACGGAACGCGGCGCCAGCTCGCTGACCTCCTCGGCCTGAACCCCGACGAGGCGATCCCGATCTCGGCCAAGGACGGGACCGGGGTGCCGGAAGTCCTCGAGGCCATCGTCCGGCGCATCCCGCCGCCGAGCGGGGACGTCGACGCACCGCTGAAGGCGCTCGTCTTCGACTCCTTCTACGACCCCTACCAGGGCGTCGTGGTGTACGTGCGCCTCTTCGATGGCCGAGTGTGGCCGGGCACGAGGATCCTCCTCATGTCGAACGGCCGGGTCTACGAGGTCCAGCAGGTCGGCGTCTTCACCCCGGCGATGCAGCCGACGGAGGAGTTGTGGGCCGGTCAGGTCGGCTACCTCACGGCCGGGATCAAGCGCGTGGCCGACGCAAAGGTGGGCGAGACGATCACCGAGGCCCTGCGCCCCACGGCCACTCCGTTCCCGGGCTACCGCGACGCCAAGCCCATGGTCTTCGCGGGGCTCTACCCGATCGAGGACACCGGCTACCAGTCACTCCGCGACGCCCTGGAGAAGCTCCGGCTCAACGACTCGGCGCTCGTCTTCGAGCCCGAGACCTCCCTGGCTCTCGGCTCCGGGTTCCGGTGCGGCTTCCTGGGCCTCCTGCACATGGAGATCGTCCAGGAGCGCCTCGAGCGCGAGTTCGCCCTCACGCTCATCGTGACCTCACCCAGCGTCCGCTACCGGGTCGTGACCACGGCCGCCGAGACCGTGGAGATCGAGAACCCGTCCAAGCTCCCCCCGGCGGGGACCATCGACCACATCGAAGAGCCCTTCGTCCGCGGCTCGGTCCTTGCGCCGACCGAGTACATGAACGCCATCTACAAGCTCGCCCAGGACAAGCGGGGCGAGCACCGGTCCCTGGAGTACGCGGGCAAACGCGTCCTGATCACGTTCGACTTCCCGCTCGCCGAGATCATCGTGGACTTCTACGACAAGCTGAAGTCGCTCTCCCGCGGCTACGCGTCGTTCGACTACGAGTTCCTCGAGTTCCGGGAGACCGACCTGGTGAAGCTCGACATCCTCCTGAATGGCGACCCGGTCGACGCCCTCAGCGTGATCGTCCATCGGGACAAGGCCTACGAGAAAGGCAAGACGCTCGCCGAGAAGCTCAAGGCGGTCATCCCGCGGCAGCTCTTCGACGTCGTGATCCAGGCCGCCATCGGGAGCCGCGTGATCGCCCGCGAGACCGTCAAGGCGCTCAGGAAGAACGTGACGGCCAAGTGCTACGGTGGGGACATCACCCGCAAGCGCAAGCTCCTCGAGCGGCAGAAGGAAGGCAAGAAGCGGATGAAGCAGCTCGGCAAGGTGGAGGTCCCGCAGGAGGCGTTCCTCTCGGTGCTCAGGAGCTGAGCGCTGGATCGCAAAGACCCGCTGGCGACCCCGCAGGTTCCGCGCGCCGTCGAGGCGGAGAAGAAGCGGAAGAAGTCCCTCGTCCGCGAGTACGTCGAGGCCATCGGGATCGCCATCCTCCTCGCCCTGGTGATCCGGACCCTCGTCGTCCAGGCGTTCACGATCCCCTCCGGGTCCATGATGGACACGCTCCAGGTGGGCGACTACATCCTGGTCAACAAGTTCCTCTACGGCGCCGAGGTCCCCTTCACCGGGTGGCACCTGCCGGGGCTCCGCCAGCCCCACCGCGGCGACATCGTGGTCTTCAAGTACCCGCTCGACGAGAAGCGTGACTTCATCAAGCGCATCGCCGCGGTGCCGGGGGACGAGCTGGTCATCCGCGGCAACCAGATCATCATCAACGGCGGGCCCGCGGCGGAGCCATACGTGAAGCCCGGGACCGGCGCGTTCACCCCGCCCCGCTATCTCGCCGACCGCGGGTCCGGGGAGCCGTGCCTGGCGCAGGCCGCCAACGCGGCCGAGAGGCAGCCGGATCAGTTCGGACCCATCGTGATCCCGCGCGGCCACTACTTCGTCATGGGCGACAACCGCGACAACAGCCAGGACAGCCGGTACTGGGGATGCCTCAAGCGCGAGCACATCCGCGGCAAGGCATTCCTGATCTACTGGTCCTGGAACGGAGAGGACGGGTGGCTCCGCTGGCGGCGGCTCGGGAAGATCATCTGGTAGGGCCCAGCACGCCCCACGACTGGGCTCCGCACGCGCCAGCCATCGGCGTGTACCTCCACATCCCGTTCTGCCGGCAGCGCTGCCACTACTGCTCCTTCAACACCGGCCCCTATCGGCCCGCCGCGATGGATCGGTTCCTCGCCGCGCTCCGCGCCGAGATCGATCTGGCCGGCGAGGCCGTGTGGGCGGGCCGCGTGACGGTGGCGACCGTCTTCCTCGGCGGCGGCACCCCGTCGCTCCTGGAGCCCGACGAGCTGGCCGACGTCCTCGGGCGGCTCAGGAAGCGCTTCGCCCTGGCCCCCGGGGCCGAGGTCACCGTCGAGTGCAACCCGGAGAGCGTCAGCCGGGACAAGCTCGAGGCCTACCGGCTCGCGGGCGTCAACCGGATCAGCCTCGGGGTGCAGGGGCTCGACGACGGGCTGCTCGCCCGCCTCGGCCGCCTCCACTCGGCGCGCCAGGCGCGCCTGGCCTTCGAGGCTGCGCGCGCCGCGGGGATCGACAACCTCACCGTGGACCTGATGTACGGGCTCCCCGGGCTCGACCTGGCAGGCTGGGAGGCGACGCTCCACGGCGTGCTGGCCTGGGGACCCGAGCACCTCTCCGCGTACGCGCTCACGCTCGATGCGGGCAGCCGCTGGGGGAGCGACGGGGTCGCGGAGCTGCCGGCGGAAGATACGGTGGCGGAGCAGTACTGGCTCCTCACCCGGATCGCGCGCGAGACGGGCCTCGAGCACTACGAGATCTCGAACTACTGCCGCCCCGGCCACCGCTCGCGCCACAACCAGGTCTACTGGCGCGGCGAGGAGTACCTCGGGCTCGGCCCAGGCGCCGCCGGCTTCCTCGGCGAGGTCCGCTACGTGAACGCCAAGCCCGTCACGCGCTACTGCGCCATCCTCGAGGCCGGCGCGTTCCCCGTGGACCAGCGGGAGCGCCTGACGCCTCGCCTGCGCCACCGCGAGCGCATGATCCTCGGCCTCCGCCTGGGCGACGGCGTCCCCGAGGCCTGGCTCCACGCGCGGGTCGCCGAAGGCCCCGCCCGCGTCGCGTCCCTGCTGAAGACCTGGGAGGCCGAAGGCCTCCTCGTGTTCAGGGACGGACGCGCCGTCCTCACCGACGCCGGGTTTCTCCTCTCCGACGCGCTGTTCGTCGAGCTGCTGTGAGGCGCGCCATCTTGACAAGCCGGGCCGCGGTTGTTAAGACAGAGGCAGAGTGACAGCCATGGATTCGGCCCTCGACGAGCGTTGCCGTGAAGTACTGCGGACGGTGATCGAGGAGTACATCGAGACAGCAGAGCCCGTGGGCTCGCGGTCGGTCGCCAGGCACTCGCGCCTCGGCCTCTCCCCGGCCACGATCCGCAACACGATGGGCGACCTGGAGGAGCTGGGCTACCTCGGTCAGCCGCACCCCTCCGCCGGTCGCGTTCCGACGGACAAGGCTTACCGCCTCTACGTGGACACCCTGAGCGGCCAGCGGCGCATCGCCGAGAGCGAGACGGCGACCCTCCGGACCCAGCTCGGCAATCTCCCGCCCGGGTTCGAGCAGATGATGACCGAGACCTCGATCCGCCTCTCGGGACTCTCCCGGATGACCGCGGTGCTGCTGGCCCCGCCGCTCAAGCAGACCCGCCTGGCTTCGGTGAATCTGATCCCGCTCCCGAACGACCGCGCCCTGGCCGTGGTCATGACCGAGGCGGACTGGATCACGACGCGGACGCTCACGCCCGAGCCCCGCGTCGCGCCCGACGACCTCCGCGAGCTCGGGCGCGTGCTCACCCGCCGGTTCCGGGGACGGACGTTCCAGGAAATCCTGGAAGAGGTCGCCTCGCCGTCGGACCCGCTGGACCCGCTCCACGCGCGGATGGGGCCGCTGGTCAGGGAGATCTTCTCCACGCTGCGCGACCGCTCCCTCTACGTCGGCGGCGCCATCAACATCCTGGAGCACCGTGAGTTCTGGGACATCGCGACGATGCGCGTGATCCTCCGCGCGTTCGAGGAGAAGGAGCGTTTGATCGACCTCCTCTCCGAGCTGGCGGGCGACAGCGGCGTCCGCGTCATCATCGGCAGCGAGAACCCGTTCGAGGAGATGCACGAGTGCAGCCTGGTGACCTCGGCCTACGTCTACGAGAACCAGGCGCTCGGTACGGTGGGCGTCCTGGGGCCGAAGCGGATGCCCTACACCCGGCTGATCTCGCTGGTCGCCGAGGCCGCCGGGCTGGTCAGCCAGTCGCTCGCCCGGTACCGGCAGCAGCTCTACCTCCCGTCCTGAGCGACCCGGGCCTCCGGGCCCGGCTCGCGACCCTGCTATAATAAGCGTCTGCAATGAGTGACGAGCTCGCCTCCCAGGACGACACTCCCGTCGAGCAGCCGGGCACCGAGGCCGCAGACCTCCCGGCCCAGATCATCGAGGAAGAGCTCACCCGGCTCCGCCAGGCCCTCGAGGCCAAGACCCGTGAGGCCGAGGCGACGCACGACCGCTACCTGCGGGCGCTCGCCGAGCTGGACAACGCGCGGAAGCGGGCGCAGCGCGAGCGCGAGGAGTATGTTCGCTTCGCCAACGAGTCGCTGCTCCGCGAGCTGCTCCCGGTCCTCGACAACTTCGACCGCGCGATCCAGGCCGCGCGGGCGCGTGGCGAGGCCGAAGGGTTCGTGACCGGCGTCGAGCTCATCCAGCGCGAGCTGCTCCGGGTACTCGAGAAATTCGGGGTGACCCCGTTCAGCTCCGTTGGCCAGCCGTTCAACGCCGAGCGTCACGAGGCTATAGAGCGGGTCACAGCCACCGAGGAGCACCCGGCGATGACCGTGGTCGCGGAAACCCTTCGCGGGTATCTCCTGAACGGCCGCGTGCTCCGGCCCGCGATGGTCACGGTGGCGGTGCCGCCCGAGCCGGCGGGCACGCCCGAGGAACCGCGCACGCCAAATGGCTAAGCGCGACTACTACGAGATCCTGGGCGTGTCGCGCGATGCCACCGACGGCGATCTGAAGAAGGCGTACCGCCAGCTGGCGCTCCAGTACCACCCTGACCGCAACCCCGGCGACAAGAAGGCCGAGGAGCACTTCAAGGAGATCAACGAAGCGTACAGCGTGCTCTCGGACCCGGAGAAGCGCGCCCAGTACGACCGCTTCGGCACCGTCGGCGTGGGCGTCGACGTCTCGGACCTCGGCTTCGGCACGCTCTTCGACGACCTGCTCGAGGGCTTCTTCGGCGGCGGCCCGCGCAGCCGCCGGGCGCGCGCCCACCGCGGCGAGAATCTTCAGTACGACCTCGAGATCACGCTGGAGGAGGCGGCCACGGGACTGGAGACCAAGGTCCAGATCCCACGCCTCGAGCCGTGCGAGGCGTGCCGGGGATCGGGACTCGAGCCCGGCACCAAACGCCAGGTCTGCCCCACGTGCCAGGGGCACGGCCAGGTCCGCTTCTCGCAGGGCTTCCTCACCGTCGCGCGCACCTGCCCGCACTGCGGCGGCGAGGGCGAGGTCAACCGCACCCCGTGCAGGGCCTGCGGCGGCGAGGGTCGGGAGCGCCGCGAGCGCCTGCTCAAGATCAGGATCCCGGCCGGGGTCGAGGACAGCTCCCAGCTCCGGCTGACCGGCGAAGGCGCCGTGGGCACCCGCGGGGGGCCGGCCGGCGACCTCTACGTGGTCATCCGCATCCGCCCCCACGACTTCTTCGTCCGGCGCGGCGACGACCTCTACTGCGAGCTCCCGCTCACCTTCGCCCAGCTCGCCCTGGGCGCGGAGGTGCAGGTCCCCGTCCTCGGCGGCAAGGCCACGCTCAAGGTCCCGCCCGGCACCCAGCCGGATCAGGTGCTCCGGCTCAAGGGCAAGGGGATGCCGAACCTCCACGGGCGCGGCAGGGGCGACGCCTGCTACCAGGCGGTGCTCGAGATCCCCACCAAGCTCACCGCCAAGCAGCACCAGCTCCTGGAAGAGTTCCAGCGCGCGTCCCAGGATAATGCGGGACCGATCCTCACCTCGTTTCTCGATCGCATGAAGAAGCTCCTGGGCGCCTGATGCCCTTCTGGGAGCTCGCCCTCCCCGCCTCGCCCGAGACCTCAGAGGGGCTGACCAACTTTCTCTGGGAGCTGGGAGCCCTCGGCGTGATCGAAGAGGAGGCGAACGGGGCGCCGGCCCGCCTCCGTGCCTTCTTCGCCGAAGGCGCCTCGCCGGCTGCCCTCCTCTCCGCCGTGGACGCTTACGCTGCGGCCCTCAAGGCGCTTGGCTTCGCGGTGGCGACGCGCGAGCCGACTGTCACGCCCCTCGTCGCCGAGACCTGGGCCGACGCCTGGCGCCAGTCGTTTCCCGCGCGCGCGGTCGGACGCCGCCTCCTGGTGGCTCCGCCGTGGGAGATTCCGGCTTCCCTTGATGGCCGGCAGCTCGTGGTTATCGAGCCCCGCCGCGCCTTCGGCACGAGCAATCACGGCAGCACCCAGGGATGCCTGACCCTGCTCGATGCCTTCCTCGAATCCCACCGCGCGAGCCACGGCCTCGACCTCGGCACCGGCACCGGGATCCTCGCCATCGCCGCGCTCCTCCTGGGCGTGCCCGCGATGATGGCCCTCGACATCGACCCCGACGCGCTCCGGGAGACGCGGGAGAATGCCGAGCGGAACGGCGTCGCCGACCGCCTGCGCTGCGAGCTGGGGGGGCCTGAAGGGCTCGAAGGCTCAACCCCACTCCTCCTCGCCAACCTCCTCGCCGGCGCCCACGCGGCGTTCGGCGCCCATTACCGTCGGCTCGTGGTCCCCGAAGGGAGCCTGATCGTGGGTGGGCTGCTCACGCCGGAAGAGCCCGGCGTCGTCGACGCGCTCTCCGCCCACGGATTCCGTCCCGTCGAGCGCGTCGAGCTGGAAGGCTGGGTGTCGCTCCGGCTGACAACGGCTCCGTAAGTGGGAAAGTTCCACGTTCGCCCCGAAGCGGTCAGCGCGGACCGGGTCGTCTTCGATGAGGCAGAGACCCACCACCTGGTCCGCGTCCTTCGCCTCCGCCCCGGCGGGATCGTCCAGGCCGTCGACGGCCGGGGCAGCGAGTTCACCGTCAGGCTGGAGGCGCTCCAGGGCCGGGAGGCCGTCGGCCGAATCATCGGGCGCTCCGATCGCCGCACCGAATCGCCTTTCGCTGTCACGCTCGCCCAGGGTGTGCCCAAGGGCGACAAGATGGAGTGGATCGTCAAGGCGGCGACGGAGCTCGGGGTACTCCGGGTCGTGCCGCTCCTGACGGAGCGTGTGATCGTCCGGCTCCCGCCCGCGCGCTGGCGCGACCGCCAGCGCCGCTGGCAACGGGTCGCCAAGGAAGCGGCCAAGCAGTGCGGCCGCTCGGTGATCCCTTCGGTGGAGCCTGTCCGGACGCTCGACGAGTTCATCGCCGAAGGGCCCCGCGCCGGCCTGGCGGTCTGCCTCTGGGAGGGCGAAGCGCGGGGGCTTCGGAGCCTCCTGGATGCGGTCTCGGGGACCCTCGCCTCCGCGCTTCTGGTCGTCGGGCCCGAAGGGGGGCTGGCGGTCAAGGAGGTCGAGCTCCTCCGAAGCCGTGGTGTGAGCACCGCAGGGCTCGGGCCGCGAGTCTTGCGCACCGAGACCGCGGGCCCGGTTGGGGTCGCGCTGCTCCAGGCGCGATTCGGCGATCTGTGAGCTCCCTCGGAGGGGGGCTTCGCCCCCCTTCCGAACCTCCCCCTTGCAGTTCGAGCGTGGCGGGTTCGGCCATGCCGCCAGGCAGGCCACCCGCCGCGCGAGGCCCGAGTGGCAGTTCGAGCCGAGGGGCTCCGGACGAGCCGCAGGCGCGGCAGTTCGAGCCGAGGCGCTTCGGCGCAGGC